>JBCBTR010000043.1:0-13293 GCA_039818545.1 Pseudomonadota bacterium | reverse complement strand
TGCTGCTGATTGTGCCAGTGACAGTCTCCGCGGTCAGCCTGCGCCCAGCCTATGCGGCGATCCTGTCCATCCTTGCCCTGACGCTGGCCGCCGCCATGCCCGGACTGGCCGGACCCCTGCCCTGGCTGCCGGGCGAGCCAATCGAGCTGCCGCAGGTTTTCCAGTGGGGACAGTTTGCCGCGCTCGCGGTCGGTCTCGCCTTCTTCTCCCTGTCAGCCCTGCGTGTGAGTGAGGACGAGGCACGTCTGGTGCGCGCGCTGGATGCCGCGCAGGTCGTGATGGCGCGCGAGCAGCGCCTGTCGGCCATCGGGGCCATGTCGGCGATGACCGCGCACGAGCTCGGCACGCCGCTCGCGACTATACATCTCGTCGCCAAGGAAATGGCGCGCGAGCTGCCCGCCGATAATCCGTATTGCGAGGATGTGACGCTGATCGTGGAACAGGCCGAACGCTGCCGAGCCATACTCGGAGAACTCGGCCGGGCGCGGGAAGCGACCGACATTGTCCATGCACGGATGCCGGTGTCGGTGCTGATCGATGAGGCGGCCGCGCCGTTTAAGGGCCTCGGCGTGGATCTGGCGGTGACGTGCGAGCCCGGTGAGGGCGGCGAGGCGAAAGCGCCGATCCTGAGACGCAGCCCCGAAATTCTGCATGCGCTGGGGGCGTTCATCGAAAACGCTGTCAGCTTTGCCGAGACCCGGGTCCGGGCGAGTGCCATCTGGACCGATACTCAAATCATCGTGACGATCTCGGATGATGGCCCCGGCTTTTCCCCGGAAGTGCAGCCCAAACTCGGCGAGCCTTATGTTTCCGAACGCGGCGAAGCACAGGCCGGGGGCGGCGATATGGGGCTCGGTTTCTTTATCGCGAAAACACTGATCGAACGTACCGGCGGACGTATTGCGACCCGCAACCGAACGCCCCCAAAACGGGGCGCCGTAGTGCAGGCCCTCTGGCCAAGAAGCGCGCTGGAAGCTTCTGAACTGGAAAATTCTACGAACTTACACATATCCGATGCATAAGAGCCGCTAGGAGGCGGACATGGAACGACCTGTTGAACTTCACGAAGCCCTTAAAGGGGTAGAAGACCGGACCTGTCTCGTCCTCGACGATGATGGGCCATTTTGCCAGCGCCTCGCCCGCGCGCTCGGCCAACGCGGCTTTATTGTCTCGGCGGTGTCGACGGTCAGCGAGGCCAAGGATATTGCGCGTCTCAATCCGCCGGCCTTTGCCGTCCTCGACCTGCGGCTCGAAGATGGCTCCGGGCTGGAAGTCGTGGAGGCGCTGCAGCAGCACCGGGAAGATGCCCGCGCTGTGATCCTGACAGGCTATGGCGCGATTGCGACAGCTGTTGCCGCGGTCAAGGCCGGGGCGGTCGACTACATCGCCAAGCCTGCTGACGTTGAAGACATCGTCAAGGCGCTGGTCGCACGACCGGACGAGAAGCCTGCCCCGCCAGACAATCCGATGTCAGCGGACCGGGTGCGCTGGGAGCATATCCAGCGGGTCTATGAGCTGTGCAATCACAATGTGTCGGAGACCGCGCGCCGACTGAACATGCACCGCCGGACGCTGCAGCGTATTCTTGCAAAGCGCGCCCCGCGTTAGGCCCTAACGGGCCGCGACCGGCTCGGTCCATTTGGCAAAGCGCTCGGCGACTTCCTGATAAACGGGCCGTTTGAACGGCACGATCAGGGAGGGTGTTTCCTCAAGCGGAGCCCAGCGCCACGCGTCGAATTCAGGCGTGTGCCGATCCAGCCGGACATCGGAGTCCGAGCCCTTGAACCGGAAGGCGAACCATTTCTGGCGCTGGCCCAGATAAGGTCCCTGCATGCGGCGGCGCAGGTCCGGCGGGAAATCGTAATAGATCCAGTCGTCGGTCTCTTCGAGAATGTCGACGAGCTTGGCCGGAACCCCGACTTCCTCTTCCAGTTCGCGCAGGGCCGCTTCGGCGGTTTCCTCGCCCTCATCGATGCCGCCCTGCGGCATCTGCCACTGGAAGGCACCGCGCCCATTGATCCGTCGGCCAACAAAGACGTGGCCCGCCGCAGAGAACAGCGCGAGGCCGGCATTCGGCCTGTAGAGTTTGGGGTCCCGCTTTGTCATGACGCTAGAGTTAGCGGGCAGATCCGGCCCCGGCTAGGGTCAGGGCGCGGGGTCAGCCCCGGCCGGGCCGGTCGGGGCGAGCGCCGTCACCTGCCGGGGAGCGGGGGCGACGCTGGTCAGTGCGGACGCAGGTGCCAGCACAATGCCCTTGTCTTCGAGGCGTTCAGCCCAGTGACGGACCGTGTCGATTGTCACGGGGTAAGCAAAGCCAGTGCCCATCGCGCCGCCATCTTTCTTGGCGGCCAGTTCAAGCTCGAGCAGGCGGCCGGTGATGGCATTGGCGTCGGTGTCGGCATCAATCGTGTGATTGGCCGCCGCGAAAGTCACGCCGGATTTCGCTGCCGCGTCCCGAAGGACAGAGCGGGACAGGCTGCCATCCTCGATCATGGCCACACCGCGATTAGACAGTGCTTCCATAACAGGCTGGGCCGCGCCTGAATCGCGCGCAAACTTGTCACCCTGATAATTGACGACCCCAAAAGCCCCGGTCGCGCGCGACAGTACCCACTCCATCCGGCTGATGTTTTCAGCGGCAGATGCGGAGACGGTCAGCGTGTGAGGGTGCGGGCGGATGCGGCCATAATCATAGGGCTGCATCGGCATTTCGATAAGGACTTCATGGCCGGCTTCGCGCGCTTCGTTCACCCAGCGCTGGAGACCCCGCGCATAGGGCACAAAGGACAGCGTGACCTCCGGCGGTAACTCGTCGATCGCGGAGCGTGTGTGCGTGCGGTTGATGCCGAGGCCGCCAACAATCAGGGACACGACCGGGGCCCCTTCAGGATTTGTGAACGGCCGGGCGTAAACGCCTGCCGGCTGACGACCATCATCGGCCACGACAGGAAGACGAACACCGCTGCGCACTTCGGACAGTCCGGCAACTGGCGCGGCAGGCAGCGAGACGACTTTGGAAACCTCGCTGAGAGACTGGCCCGGCAGGACGGTGCGGCCATTGATGCGAACGCCGCCTGGCTCACCAGCATCGCCCTGCTCGCGCGGCGTGATCGCAGGCGCGGCGCTCTCAGGATAGTCGACGTTCAGGGACGGGCCTTCCACAGGCTCCAGCATTGCGGCCATGCGGATCGGTGCTTCGGGCTGCGGCGTGTTCAGGCGGGCCTTCAGGACCGGGGCATCACCGGTCGGTGTCTCATCGAACAGGGCAATGGTTTCACTCGGGCCGGCCTGCGTCTCGTCGCCAAATGTGTTCACGCTGAACCCGAGCACGCCAGCGAGGCCACCAAAGACAATAAGACTGAGCCCGCCGTGCAGAAAAGCGCTGCGGATTGGCGAGGGGTCGCTTGCGGCCCGTTTTGCCATGGAGTCACCAACGTCCTGAAAGTTAAATCAACAGATCAGGATGTGCCGTGAAAGCGTTAAGAATCGGCAAACAAAAGTTAACCGGCGTTAGGGACGATGCTGGCTGTGGTGATGCGATTGCGCAGGAAATCGATGGCCCGGTCGAGCTGGTAGTCCTCGCCATTGTAGCCTTCTGGCGGCTGGTCATCCGGCAGATGCGGACCACGACGCGTATCGCCATCCTCATTGCCGAGTGAATTATAGAGATCGGCCTCTGAATAGACGCGAACCTTTTCAAGGTCTTCCTCGCTGAGCCGCGTGCCAGCGACCTCAAGGTCAGGCTCGATTCCCGTCGCCTGAATGGAGCGCCCGGCTGGCGTGTAGTAGCGCGCAGTGGTGAGGCGGATTGCGCCGCGTTCCGCACCAAGCGGTATAACCGTCTGGACAGACCCCTTGCCGAAGCTGGTCACACCGAGAATGGTCGCCCGTCCGCGGTCCTGCAGGGCCCCTGCAACAATCTCGGACGCCGAAGCAGACCCGTTATTGATCAGAATGACCATCGGAACGTTCTTGAACACTTCGCCGGAGCGCGCATTGTAGCGCTCCATATCGTTCGGACGGCGACCGATGGTGGACACCACTTCCCCGCCGGACAGGAACATGTCACTTACGGAGACCGCCTGATCGAGCAGGCCGCCGCCATTGTTGCGCAGGTCGACGACGACACCGCTTGGCCGCCCGCCGAGTTCTTTCGTGATCTCGCCGATCGCATCATCCAGCGTCGATGTGGTGCGCTCATTGAAGGTGGCGATCCGCAGATACGCGATGTCGCCATCCTCAACGCGGTAGGTCACCGATTTGGGCTCGATGACTTCGCGGGTGAGGGTCACATCGAACGGGTCCTGCCCATCGCGAAACACAGTGATGGTGATGTCGCTGCCGGCTTCGCCGCGCATTTCCTTGACCGCATCGTTAAGCGTCTGGCCGATGATTGGCTCGCCATTGATAGCGGTCAGCAGGTCGCCGCTTTCAATGCCAGCACGGCTGGCGGGCGTGTCATCCATCGGGGTGACGACTTTCACGAAGCCGTCTTCCATCGTGACCTCAATGCCGAGACCGCCATACTGGCCGGAGGTCTGCACCTGCATTGAGCGGAAATCTTCCGGCGCGAGATAGCCTGAATGCGGGTCGAGGGAGGTCAGCATGCCATTGATGGCGGCTTCCATCGCTTCGGCTTCGTCGATTTCGACGACATAGTCCGATTGAGCGCGGGCGAGGATTTCTGCGAAAAGGTCGAGCTGGCGATAGGTTTCGGTGCGGGGGTCGCTGGTGCGGCCTTCCGGCCAGGCGAACGCCGACATGCCAACCGCCATGCCTCCGAGAACAACCCCGATTGCAGCGCCCGTAAGCAATGACCGCATAAACCTAACTCCATTCACCACGGAACATTAGCGTCCGCGTTTCATCCATTCGGCCGGATTCATCGGCCGACCTTCCCGCCTCAACTCCATATAGAGCTCCGGCGGCGGGCTGGCACGGTCCGGCATCTGTCCGATCGGTTCGCCAGTGGCGACCGTCTGCCCGACAGACCCGTAAAGCGCGCCCATTCCGCTTAGTATAACATGGTAACCGTCCGATGTACTCAAGATCAACATCTGACCGTAGCTGCGAAACGTCCCGGCATACTCGATCCGCCCATCCACAGGCGCGGTCACCTGCGCCCGCTGCCGCGTCACCACCGTCAGCCCCTCTGCCGCATCGCCAGCGGGGGTTTTGTCTCCGAAGGCGCGGGCGATGAGGCCGGCGGCGGGACTGGCGAGACCGCCCAGCGCACGGGCTCCCAGCGGCTTCAGATTGGGCACCGGCGCCGTTCTGGGGGACACATCGCTCATCGTGTCACTGCGCGGCGACAGAGACGCGTAGCGCGGACGCAGCGACGGCTTGGAGCCGGGCGTTGCCGGCGCTGCCGCTTCCAGCGTGGTCAAAAGGTCACGCAGCGTTTCAGCGCGCTCTCCCAGTTCGGCGACGGTTTGCTTCAGGGCGTCCGCTTCGACGTTGAGATCTTCATATTGCGCGCGCTTGGCCGCAGCGAGGCGTTTGATCTCAAGTTCATTGACCGCAAGCGTCGCCTCAGCGGCATCAAGACGCGCTTTTTCGCGCCGAATATCGCGCTCAAGACCGTTCAGTGTCTCGATCTCTTCTGCCAGCGCGTCTGCCCTGTCCGACAGGCGCGGGGCGGCATCTCCCATGACGATGGCGGCCCGAACGGCGGTATTGGCCTTGTCCGGGGAGACAATCAGGGCCGGCGGCCGGCGGCGATTGGCAGAGGCGAGCGCGGCGAGCAGGTCTTCCAGGCTCTCCCGGTCCTGCAACAACTCGGCCTGCGCTGCGTTCTGACGGGCACGCAGATCAATCAGCTTGCGCTCCGATGAGGTCGCCATTTCCTCGCGGCGGCGGCTCTCCATGGCCGCAGAGATCATCTGCGTATCGATCCGCTCCAGATCCATGCCGGTGATTTCACCAGCGGCTTCCAGCGCTCTCAGCTGGGACTCCGCCTCCGCCTTTTCGGCTTCCAGTGCACGCAATTCGTCGCGCGAGAATGTGTCGGGGGCCGCAGCAACCGCCAGCAATGCCACAACTCCCAGAAAGGCGCGCGTGAAGTCCATCCGAATCGCATGCCACACATATTCTGACCGAGAGATTAATCTGTCGGTAAGTATTTCAGCGCGGAGCGGAGCCGCGACAGCGACGCCTTTATCCGGGCCGGCCGGGCTCCAAACAGGACGAGATCAAAAGCCGGCTGCGAGACGAGCAGATGGTCCAGCGCGTCAGCGGCCACCCTGAAAGCCCGCGGCGGGGCCGCCTGCCCGCCGACAAGATGGATCGCGGCATTGCGCTCCCCGATCAGGGCGTCCAGATCCTTGAGGGCCGCATTGGGCAGCAGCAGACGGGCAGGATCGGCAAGATAGCTGGCTGAGGAGACCCGGCGCAGCAGGAAACCGGGCGCAGCCAGTTTCGTCTCATCGCCCGTTTCCAGAATGTCTTCGTCCAGCCCGTTGGCCGCGAGTGCGCAGGCGCAGGCCCCCTGAAGCGCGATGACAAGGGAAATGGCGAGCCATCGCCGGGCCGATGCGTCGTCCTTCAGAGCTTCGGCCTGATCGGCCGCAAAGCGGCAGACATCTGTCAGGTCGGCATAGATCGCAGCGGGCTGGACCACGCCAGAGGTGCCCTACTCTGCCTCTTCAGGCTCTGCGACCTTGCGGAAGTCCCACCCGCTTTCGGCGGCGATGTAGGTGAAAGCCGCATAGACCGCGACGTTCTGGCGGAACTCATCCGGCTTGATCTTGTCGAACGTGTCATCCGGGGTGTGATGGTAATCGAAATAGTCCCGCCCATCCTGACCCGGAGTGACCACGGGGACGCCAGACCGGGCGAGGACGAGAATGTCCGGGCCGCCAAAGGCGTTATTGTCACCGGCTGTCACACCGAGTGGAGCAAGGATCTTCTGGATGGCGGCAGCATAGCCAAGCGCGCCCTCGCCGAACCGGGTCTGGAAGCGCCAGATCGGGCCGGCCCCGAAATCGCTTTCGGACGCGAGAATATGGTTTTCCAGATCATCGGCGTGTTCGCGTGCATAAGCGTCGCCACCGAGAAGCCCGACTTCCTCAGCGCCATACAGCACGACGCGGATCGTTCGCTTGGGCTGGCCCGGCAAAGAATCGATCAGCTTGGCTGCGCCCACCACGATCCCGCAGCCGGCTGCATCATCAAGCGCGCCGGTTCCGAGATCCCAGCTGTCGAGGTGGCAGCTGATGAGGACAATTTCATCTGCGCGTTCGCCGGGCACTTCACCGATGACATTGCCAGACGGGACGCCCGTCAGGGTCTCTGTCTGGATGTTGAGCCGGACCGTCACCGCGCCGCGCTCAAGCAGGCGCGCCAGCTGGTCGGCATCTGGCGGTGAAAGCGCGGCTGCTGGCAGTGGCCCTTCGGCTTCGCCATTGGGGCGCGCGGTCATGCCGGTATGCGGGAACCGCCGGGGCTGGGTCCCGACCGAGCGGATCAGGCAGCCAACCGCGCCCTTCTCCGCCGCGACAGGCGCGCATTCGCGGCGCTTGCGGACGCCCAGGCCATAGCCGGACCCATCCTGCGTCTTGATCGTGATTTCATCCACGAAGACGATCTTGCCGCGAATGTCGCTTTCAAATCCGGCGCGCAGCTCATCCATGCTTTCGAAGCGGATGATGTCGGCTTCGATCGGCCCTTCCCCGGTATCGGCTGAACCGCCAAGAGCCGTGATAACGAGTTCCTGCTGTCCGGGTGAAATGACATGGGCCGTGTCGGTCACGCGCGACCAGAACGGGATGTCGAACTCCTCGATGCGGACATTGCGAAAGCCGAGCGAGCGCAGCTCTGCCACGGACCATTCCCGCGCGCGGCGCTCAGCCTGCGACCCGGCAAGGCGCGCGCCGACCTCTGTCGTCAGGTCTTCGACGAATTGCAGGCCAGTATCGTCGGCAAGGCCCTGCTCGATCAGCATATTGGTTGTCTGGATGATCCGGGTCGGAAGCGGCTCGGCTTCCGGCGCCCCTTGCGCTGCGGCGGCAAGGCAGAAGGATGACAGAGCGGCTGTGATCAGGGCGCGACGCATGATGATGTTTCCAGATGACCTGCCGCCATACCTAAATGGCTTGGCGGCGAGGTAAAGCCGGAAACATCGCCCGTCGCCGGTTGTGTCGCGAGCTAGCCAGCAGCGGCGTTCAGCTGGCTGGCCGTCTCGATCACGACATCGACCTGCGGCCGGTCTTTGTAGCCCTCTTCACGGAGCACCGCCCCGACCGAACCATCTGAGCGAATGAAGACGATTGCCGGGTGCGGAATGCCGTCATACTGGGACCCGGCCCGGACATCGGTGTTGCGCAGTGCGAACGCATCGATCACGGCAGAATCGGCATCCGACAGGAGCGTGTATGAGAGCCCGGCCTCGGCCTTGAAGTCGGCCAGCGTTTCGACCGGATCATAAGACAGCGCGGCAAGGCCCCAGCCCGCTTCCGTCAGCGGGGCAACGGCTGTCTCCAGATCTTTCATCTGACCCTTGCAGAAGGGGCACCAGTCCGCTGACCGAACAAAGACCACGGCAACACCGCTCTCGCCGGACAAAGAGGCGAGCGTGGCCGCCTCACCTGAAGATGTGGTCGCAGCCAGTTCCGGCGCAGCTTCGCCCACCGTCGGTCCGATCTGGACCGCCTCGGCTGTTTCAGCCTCACTCGCGTTTTTCTCGGCAAAGGCCGGTGCAGCAAGGGCAAGCGTGGTGGCAAGGGCAAGCGTGCGGATCATAGGTGGCTCCATTTTAATGATGGCCCCTCCTAGCGCGCACCCGCGACCTTGCGAATACAGATTTGACCCACCTCACGCCAGTTTGATGAGCGCGTCATCACTGACACGCCCTTCAGTCACCGGTCAGCCAGATCAGGCGAGGCTTGGATCAATGCCCTTACAGGCGTCGACAAGGCCTTTGACCGCTTCAACGGAGGCGTTGAACATGGCCTGCTCTTCCTCGTTGAAGTCGAACTCGACCACTTTCTCCGCGCCATTGGCCCCGATCAGGGTTGGGACACCGACATACATGCCATCAAGGCCGTATTCGCCGGCACACCATGCCGCGGCGGGCAGAACGCGCTTCTGGTCCCGCAGATAGGATTTCGCCATGGAGATGGCGGACTCTGCCGGCGCGTAATAGGCCGAGCCGGTTTTCAGGAGGGCAACGATCTCGCCACCGCCCTTACGGGTGCGGTCAACGATGGAATCGAGCTTCTCCTGAGAGAGCCAGCCCTGCTTGACGAGCTGTGGCAGCGGCAGGCCGCCAACGGTGGAGTGGCGCACCATGGGCACCATGGAGTCGCCATGGCCGGCCAGCGTCCAGGCATGAATATCAGCGACGGAGACGCCGGTCGCCTCGGACAGGAAGTAGGCAAAGCGCGAGCTGTCCAGCACGCCAGCCATGCCAACCACTTTGTTGGAAGGAAGCCCGGAGAATTGCTGAAGCGCCCAGACCATGGCGTCGAGCGGGTTGGTGATGCAGATCACGAAGGCGTTCGGCGCGTGGGCCTTGATGCCCTCCCCGACCGCTTTCATCACTTTCAGGTTGATGCCGAGAAGATCGTCCCGGCTCATGCCCTCTTTGCGGGGGACACCGGCAGTGACGATGCAGACATCCGCACCGGCAATATCGGCATAATCATTCGCACCCTTGAGATCGACGGAGGCGTTGTAGACCGGGGTCGATTCAGCCAAGTCCAGCGCCTTGCCCTGTGGCAGACCCTCGGCAATGTCGAACAGGACAACATCGCCCAGTTCTTCCCGAGCGGAAATGTGGGCGAGCGTGCCGCCGATCATGCCTGAACCGATAAGCGCGATTTTGTTGCGGGCCATGGGACGTCTCCGATGTATCTGAAAAGCCGTGTTTCGCCCGTGGGTTAACCGAGCAGGACGCAGGGCGCAATGCGGTGGGCGTTGAGATCATCGTGGAGGGCTGGATTTGAATCCCGAACCCAAGCACAAATGTGCAGATGATTCCTCTCGCACGCCGCTCGCCTGTCACCCCCGATGCCTGCAATCTCGCACGGGCCATAGACCTTGTCGGCGACCGCTGGACGATGCTGGTGCTGCGGTCTGCAATGTATGGCGTGCGGCGGTTCGATGACTTTCAGGCCGAGCTTGGGTGCCCGCGCACCGTCCTCTCCGGACGGCTGAAAATGCTGACCGATGAAGGCTTGCTGCGGCGGCGGATGTATCAGGAACCCGGCAAACGCTCCCGGCCCGAATATGTGCTCACCCTCAAGGGCGAAGAGCTGCGCTCGGCGCTGATCCTCCTGACACAGTGGGGCGATCGGTGGCTTGGCGGCGATGAGCCCCCGCCAATCAGCTTTGTCGCCGTGGACACCAAATCGCCGGTGCGCACGGGCTTTATCGACGAAAAGGGGCGTGAAGTGCCACCAAATGCCTTGAGACCGGTGCTCCGACGTTAGCTTTGACAAAGCGCGCGCGTGACGAAACAGTCCGGCCATGAGTTGGGACGCTGAAACCGAAGAAATTCGAAAGCGCCGCGAGATCGCTCTCCAACAGGGCGGCGAAGCGGCCATCGCCAAACAGCACGGCAAAGGCCGGCTGACTGTTCGCGAACGCATCGCGCTGCTGCTGGATGAAGGCAGCTTTGACGAGATCGGCATGGGCGCAGGCGGATCGGAACGCGGCGATAATGGCGAGCTGATCGACTTCACGCCGGGCAATTTCGTGCTTGGCTTCGGCAAAGTGGATGGCCGCCGCGTGATCGTGGGCGGCGAGGATTTCACCATCAAGGGCGGCTCGCCTTCCCCGGCCGGCTTGCGGAAAAGCGTCTACACAGAAGATCTCGCAGTTCAGTACAAGGTGCCGCTGGTCCGGCTTCATGAAGGCGCGGGCGGCAGCGTGGGCGGCTCAGGCGGCCCAAGCCTGCCCGGGCCGGTATTCGCGCCTTCAAGGTTCAGGTCCGTGGCGATGGCGATGGCGACGGTGCCTGTGGCGACCGCAGCGATGGGCGCGGTTGCAGGCCTGCCCGCCGGGCGGCTGGTGTCCTCGCATTTCTCGGTGATGTCGAAGTCCACCGCGCAGATCCTGACCGCAGGCCCCGCCGTGGTCGAGCGCGCCATGGGCGAGAAGAAAACCAAGGACGAACTTGGCGGGGCGCAGGTGCACACCAAGAACGGCACGGTCGACAATGGCGGCGAGGACGAGCCGGACGCGATCGCGCAGATCAAGACCTTCCTCTCCTACATGCCCGACAATATCTGGTCGCTGGCCCCGATCGGCGCACAGGACGACCCCGTCGACCGGCAGGACGAGAAACTGATCGACATCGTGCCCCGCGAGCGGCGCAAGGCATTCGATATGCGCCGGGCGCTGCGCATGATTGTGGATCAGGAAAGTTTCTTCGAGATCGGGCGGGGCTATGGACGCAGCCAGATCACGGGGCTTGCCCGTCTCAACGGGCAGACGGTTGGCGTCTGGGCGAATGACGGGAAGTTCCTCGCAGGGTCCATGACAGCGGACGGAGCGCAGAAGGCTCGACGGTTCATGGAGATGTGCGAGACGTTTTCGGTCCCGATTGTCAGCTTTGTGGATGAGCCGGGCTTCATGATCGGCTCGAAGGCCGAACAAGAAGCCACGATCCGTCATGGTGCGAATGCCGTACTGACCGCGGCGCTGACGACCGTGCCCTGGGCGAGCGTGATGGTGCGCCGGTCGTTTGGCGTGGCGCAGGCCGCCCATTACGGGCCGGAGGGCTATGTGCTGGCCTGGCCGTCGGCGGAGTCCGGGCCGCTTCCGGTGGAAGGCGGCGTGGCTGTCGCATTCCACCGCGAGATCGCCGCCGCGCCCGACCCGGACGCGAAACGCAAGGAGCTGGAAGACATGCTGGCGGCGCGCCAGTCCCCCTTCCCGCGCGGCGAAGCGTTGTCTGTGCATGAACTGATCGACCCGCGCGAAACGCGGCCGATGCTCTGCCGCTGGATTGACCGGGTGCAGCCGCTCCTGCCGGACCTGCTTGGCCCGACCGGCTTCTCCGTGCGGCCTTAGAAGGATTTCAGGAATGGCGAAGATAGAACTCGAAACCGGCGGCACGGTCTGGAAAGTGCTCGTAAAGGCGGGCGATACGGTAACCGACGGTCAGGAGCTTTTCATCATGGAAGTGATGAAGATGGAGGTGCCTTACGAGGCCCCCGCTGACGGCACGGTCACGGCGCTGAACATCGCTGAGGGCGACGTGCTGGAGGAAGGTTTCGTCGCGGCCGAGGTCGGCTAGTCTTCGTCCTCGCCTTCATCGTCAGGGGTTTCCAGCTCGATCAGGAACATTTCGCGGATCTGCTCCAGCGCGTCTTCCATGTCGCGTGCGCGGCCGGACTGCACAAAGGCGCGGCCATACTGCTTGGCGAGTTCGCCGAGAAAGTCTCCCACCTCATCGAGCCCGGCAAAAAAGCCCGGGTCCAGCATCACCTGCTGGCTGCCATCCTCCATCGGAAATGCGACCAGGAATGGCTGCGGAACACCATCATCACGCATGATCGGGTCTCTTTTCGTCTCTGAACTGTTTCACTACTGGCCGGTTTCGACCCGGTCGGCGAGCGCCGTTAGATAAACTGGGCCGAGGGCTACATCCTACGCACCAAACTACACTCAGGGCTAATCCTAACCTAGCTAACTTTCTGTTCATTAGTTCTCTTTCCCGACACCAGCTTCATCATTATGGCGCGTTTGTTTCGTCTCGAACTAAGGTCTGTAGTGCTTCGGCAATTTTGAGGTTGACCTCTTTTGTAAAGTGGCCGTCGTCAATAAAGTTTTTGGGGTTGGTGGTGGAGGCGATGGTATGTGTGCTGAGTACCTGAGCTTCTAGGCTGTTGAGATGGGGGGTGAGGACGGTTGGCAATGCATCTCCATAGCCCTGGTCGTTTATGAGTAGGATGATAGGCGTTTGGTCAGCGGCTTTGGCTGTGCGCACAAATTCACTCAGCATCACTTTGAGTGTACGAATTTCGGAGGCTTTTGGATTAAATCCGGTCTCTGGTGTGAAGAGGCCTTTTTGGCTTTGCGCTCTGACGCGATTGGCCCATCCTCGACGAATGAGTCTGATGATCGCAGAGCGATCGCTTATATTGCGATTAAAAACAAATGAATCAAACGGCTGATCGTATTGTTTCATCTGTTGTTTTAACTGTTGCCATTGTTCGTCCTGCGTCTGAAAAGATTGGATAAACTCTTCTCCTGTTTTAATTGCGGGCTCAACGGTGACTAACTTGTTCTCACTGTTGAGTGTGTAGTAAGGGTAGGTGTAGGGCGTTGGTGACTCGTAACTCCAGC
>JBCBTR010000042.1:0-13297 GCA_039818545.1 Pseudomonadota bacterium | reverse complement strand
CTGATTGGGCGCGGTATCAGCCCGGTCATACTGGATGCGGCGGATCGACCGGCGGCGAGTTGGCGTGCCCGGCATCCGCAATTGCACCTGAACACGCACCGGCGGCTTTCACATATGCCGGGGAGACGGTTCGACGCCGAGGCCGGTGCTTTCCCGGCACGAGATGCGGTGATCCGCTACATCGAGGACTATGAAGCCGATCTTGGCATCAGGGTGCGGCGCGGTGTTCGGGCGGAAAAGGTCCAGCGTGAGGCTGGGGGTTGGGCGGTGGAGACGTCTGCCGGGCCCATGGCGGCTCGCCACCTGATTATCGCTACCGGGCCGGACCGTGTTCCCGTTGTGCCCGACTGGCCCGGTGCGGACACGTTCGAAGGCGAGCTCATTCATGCGCGTGATTTCGGCCGTGTCGAGGATTGCGACGGCAAACGCGTGCTTCTCGTCGGCGCTGGCAATTCCAGCGTCGATATCGCCAATCACCTCTCGTGCCGGCAGCCCGAGCAGGTGTGGATGTCTGTGCGGGGCGGCGCCACCGTCGCGCCTGTCTATGTGCTAGGTGTCCCGACGCATCTTTTGACGCCCGCGCTGCGACATTTGCCGGCTGGCCTCATGGATCGCGGCCTCGCATTGCTGAGCCGGCTCGTCTGCGGGGACCTCACGCGGTTCGGTTTGCCAGGGCCCGTCCAGGGCGCGCTGGCGCGGATACATGAGGACGGGAGCCCGCCAGCGCTCGATAACGGCTTCGCGCAAGCCGTTCGTGCGGGCGACATTGAAATCGTTCCGGAGATTGCCGCTTTCGACGGACCGCGTGTCCGGCTGCAGAATGACAGCGTGATTTCGCCAGACCTCGTTATCTGTGGGACGGGCTATCGACCGGGGCTGGAACCCTTGGTCGGCCACCTCGATGTTCTCGATGACCGGGGTGAACCTCAGTTCTCTGGCCTTGAGACTTCGCCCGGTCATGATGGGCTGTGGTTCTTCGGTTTCCGCAACTCCCTATGGGGAAACCTCAATGAGCGCCGCCGGGAGGCCAGCAGACTCGCGACGACGATCGGGCAGGGCACGGGCACCTGATCGCGCGAATCGATGATTTTTGGACAAAACTCTTTTAATTTCGTAAGGTTGGCGGCCAAGTCTCGAAAGGAACTGCCCGCACTTCATGTCCATTGTTGTTTCCGAAGATATCCGCCCGACTGAGTTCAAACCCAAATCCCGCGCCGAGCTGTTCATCTCGCGCATCAAGGATCCGGCCCGCCGCAAAGAGGCCATCGACCTTCATGAGATGATGTCCCGCGTCACCAAGATGCCAGCACGCATGTGGGGGCCAGACATCGTCGGCTATGGCCGGTACAGCTATGAAACTCCGTCAGGCCGTAAGAGCGAGTTTGCCATGGCGGGTTTTTCCCCCAGCGAGCGGCGCATGACGGTTTACCTGAATCCCGGATATGAAGACTTCGAGGCGCAGCTGGAAGAGGTCGGCAAGATCGAGCGCGGCCAGTCCTGCATCTATTACCGCCACTGGAAGCAGATCAATCCGAAGACCCTCGAAGCGATCGTCCGCAAGGGCATCACCAGCGTGAAGAAGAGCTACACGACCTGGGACGAGTAAGGCGTCAGGCTTCGTCCGGCAGGTCGCTGCGAGGTGTCGAAGCCATGTCCTCCAGCTTTGCCTCACTCATAGAGTCGTACATCTCTCTCGATGCGCCCTGAAGGTCTGACACATCGGTCTCGCCTCGCTTCGCTGAAAGCGCAGCTCCGGCAGCTTTTTGTTGGGATTTGGATTTTGCTTTCATGGCACAGTCCTTCCGTTTGCTAGACGAAACGGAGCACAGACTGTTCTGGTTCCAGCTTTGCGGTGTCTCAGGGTGCAAGGTCCAGCAGCAGGGCCGGATCAATGTAGAAATCCCCGTCGCGGCTGTCGCTGGCGGGGTTTCTCCATTTAACGGCCCAGTGCAGGTGGGGTCCGGTCGTGCGGCCCGTATTGCCGGTCTTGGCTAGAAGATCGCCGCGTTCGACAGTGTCTCCCGGGGCAACATCGACAGATGAGAGGTGGATGAAGACCGAGACGAGGCCATGGCCATGGTCGAGGAAGACCGCGCCGCCTTCATAATAGAGATCTGGATCTGACAGGATGACCGTGCCCGCTGCCGGGGCTGTTACCGGCGTGCCGATGGGGGTGGCCATGTCATAGCCGCGATGCACGGACGTGCTTTCGCAGGCCTCTCCCGTTTCGGCGCTGACGCCTATGTATTTGCGGGTCGGGCCGAAGGGCGAGGTGGGCGGCCCATCTGCGGGCAGGACAAAGCCGGTAGCCGGTCCGGGGCCCGGATTGAAGCTTGCAAAGGCGTCCTGTTTGATCACCCAGCTGCGCGCGGCATGGTCCTTCTGCTCCGGTGTGCGTGCATCGACCTTGTCGCAGTCGAGCCCCTTAATCACGCGGTAATCATCGCTGCGCGGCGTGAGCGTCACGGGCAGTGAAATGGGCGTGCTGGCCGGTGTTTCGATGCTGACGCTGGTTTCAAGCTCGGCATTCCGTTTGAGGCCGAAAACAGCAAGACCGTCGGAGTCTGCTGTCAGTGTCAGCCCATTATAAGTGAAGGCCGACCCTTCAGGCCCCTGACAGATCATCAGTCCGCCTTGAACAAGCGCGCCACCGCAGGAGGCCGGTATCGGTGCCGTTTCGGCATGGGCGGTGGCACCCGTTAGCAGGGTCAGCGCGGCGAGCAAATCGCTAAGCATGTGGATCATGTCATCCGTTTCGCGGCCGCCTCGGCGTCCACATAGGCTTCCTGATGATCGACGCTCCAGTAGCGCAGCGCGGCAAGCGGGATCTTTCGGCCTGTCACCGCACAGAATACGTAGTCGCCGGGGGTGAGAATGCGCAGGTCCGCATCGAGATAGCGCACGCGTGCTTCTCCGGGTTGCCGGGTGGTTTTATCAAGCATGCGTCCCTTATGCCCCAGCTGCGCCGTGAAGAAAAGAGTCTCCTTGTTCCAAATTCACCCTTTGTTCCGAAGAACAAATGTGGTACGAACACTCACAACTGGAGATGGTGACGCCTTGCCAAAAGGGGTCGCGGAGTGGAACAAGGAGACGACTCATGGCCAAACCCGTTTTGCAACTGGTGGATAAGGAATCCGGCGTGGACAAGCAGAAAGCTCTCGAGACAGCACTCGGTAATATCGAGCGGTCATTCGGCAAAGGCTCTGTCATGCGCCTTGGCGACAAACAGGCCATGGACATTGAGGCGGTCTCGACCGGCTCCCTTGGTCTGGATATCGCGCTCGGCATTGGCGGCCTGCCCAAGGGACGGGTCATCGAAATCTACGGCCCTGAAAGCTCAGGCAAGACGACGCTCTCCCTGCATTCGGTGGCTGAAGCGCAGAAAAATGGCGGCGTCTGCGCCTTTATTGATGCTGAGCACGCGCTTGATCCCGTCTACGCATCCAAGCTTGGTGTTGATCTTGATGATCTCCTGATCTCGCAACCCGATACCGGCGAGCAGGCACTGGAAATCGCCGATACGCTGGTGCGTTCCGGTGCGGTCGATCTTCTGGTCATCGATTCGGTGGCCGCGCTGACCCCGCGCGCGGAACTTGAAGGTGAGATGGGCGACAGCCTGCCCGGGCTACAAGCCCGGCTGATGAGCCAGGCGCTACGCAAGCTGACCGGTTCGATCTCCAAGTCCAATTGCATGGTGATCTTCATCAACCAGATCCGGATGAAGATTGGCGTCATGTTTGGCAGCCCGGAAACAACGACGGGCGGGAATGCGCTGAAATTCTATGCTTCGGTCCGTCTGGACATTCGCCGGATCGGTCAGATCAAGGATCGCGATGAGGTGATCGGCAACCAGACACGCGTCAAGGTTGTAAAAAACAAGGTCGCACCGCCATTCCGGCAGGTCGAATTCGACATCATCTATGGCGAAGGTATATCTAAGACGGGTGAGTTGATCGATCTTGGTGTGAAGACCGAGACAATTGAGAAATCCGGGTCCTGGTACTCCTATAATGGAGAGCGGATCGGGCAGGGACGCGAGAAAACGCGCAACTTCCTGAAAGAGCACCCGGCCATGGCGGATGAGATCGAAGATGCGATCCGGCGCAAGTCCGGCCTGCTTGCCGAGGAGCTTCTCACGGCTGGAATGTCTTCCGAAGAGGATGACGCACCGGACGCGGCTGAAGCCTGATCGGCCGCCGGTCTTCGACCTTTCCTCCCAGTTGAAGACCGGTAAAGGGTCAGCGCGCGCCTTGGCGGCGCGCGCTCCCGCCTTTATATCGCTGGGACCGGCGGCGGGGCTGCCGATTCCGGACGGTTCGAAAGGCGTGTCATGACCAGCGTGAATAATCTGCGCGAAGCTTTCCTGTCCTACTTCCAGGGACAGGGCCATACGCGCACCGCGTCCGCGCCGCTCGTGCCGGAAAACGATCCGACCCTGCTCTTTGTGAATGCGGGCATGGTGCCGTTCAAGAACGTCTTCACCGGCGTCGAGGCCCCGGCCAGCCCGCGGGCTGTTTCATCTCAGAAATGCGTGCGCGCCGGCGGCAAGCACAATGATCTCGACAATGTCGGCTACACGGCCCGCCATCACACCTTCTTCGAGATGCTCGGCAATTTCTCGTTCGGCGATTATTTCAAGGAGGACGCCATCGCGTTCGCCTGGGAATTCGTGACAAAGGAAATCGGCCTGTCGGCTGAAAAACTCCTCGTTACGATTTACGCGGAAGACGAAGACGCTGGCGCGATGTGGAAGAAGATCGCTGGCCTGCCGGACGATCGCATCATCCCGATCGCAACCTCCGACAATTTCTGGTCCATGGGCGACACGGGCCCGTGCGGTCCTTGCTCTGAGATTTTCTACGATCACGGCCCGGGCGTTGCGGGCGGTCCGCCCGGAAGCCCGGACGAAGATGGTGACCGGTTCATAGAGATCTGGAATCTCGTTTTCATGCAGTACAATCAGGCCGCTGGCGGGGCGCGCGAAGCCCTGCCCAAGCCATCGATCGATACAGGCATGGGGCTGGAGCGTGTCGCGGCCGTCCTTCAGGGCGTTCACAACAATTACGACACCGACCTGTTCAAAAACCTGATCGGGGCCGCCGAAGAGGCCTATGGCGCGAAGGCCGATGAGGCTCGCCTTGCCTCGTTCCGGGTGATTGCAGACCATCTCCGCGCGTCCGCGTTCCTGCTGGCCGATGGCGTCTCACCGTCCAATGAAGGGCGGGGCTATGTCCTTCGCCGCATCATGCGCCGCGCCATGCGTCACGGGCACATTCTCGGCGCGCGCGAGCCGGTCATGTACAAGCTTGCCAGCACGCTCGTCGATGAGATGGGCGAGGCGTACCCGGAGCTTGGGCGTGCGCAGCTTGCCATCGAGAAGGCGCTTGAGCAGGAAGAAGGCCGCTTCCAGACGACGCTCGGTCGCGGGCTGGCGCTCCTCAACGAGGCCTCAGAACCTCTGACCGAGGGCGACGCGCTGCCCGGCGAGACCGCCTTCAAGCTCTACGACACTTATGGTTTTCCGCTGGACCTGACGCAGGACATCCTCCGGGCCCGGAACATTGGCGTGGACGAAGCCGGCTTCAACACGGCGATGGCCGGGCAGAAGGAAGCCTCCCGCAGTGCCTGGTCCGGCTCAGGCGACGCCGGCGGCGATGCCATCTGGTTCGATATCAAGGGCCGTATCGGGGACACGAGTTTCACCGGCTATGAAAAGCTCGAAGACACTGCCGACCTGAAGGCAATCGTGGTCGGCGATGGGACGGCTGACTCTATCGAGACAGGGGCCGAGGCCACGCTCGTCTTCGCAACGACGCCATTCTACGCCGAGAGCGGCGGTCAGGCCGGTGACCATGGCGAGATCACTTTTGAGAGCGGCGCTCGCTTTATCGTGCGCGACGTCCAGAAGCGCGGCGGTGGTTTGCACGCCCATATCGGTGAACTTGTCGATGGAGCGGTTAAGCTTGGCGACCCAGCGTCCCTGCGTGTGGATGCCGGTCGCCGCCGGCGTGTCATGGCCAACCATTCCGCCACCCACCTCCTGCATGCAGCGCTGCGCAGCGTCCTCGGGAAACACGTCACGCAAAAAGGCTCGCTCGTCGAGGAAGACCGGTTCCGGTTCGATATCTCCCACGACGCGCCGATGACCGCGGCGGAGATCGAGGCGGCTGAGGATCAGGTCAATGCCGTGATCCGGCAGAACCGGGAGACGGGCATTGCCGTCACCAGCCCGGAAAAAGCCATTGAGGCCGGCGCGCTGGCACTTTTCGGTGAAAAGTATGGCGATGAAGTCCGTGTTCTGACCATGGGCGATGCCCTTGATGATACAGATACACCGTACTCGGTCGAACTGTGCGGCGGAACGCACGTCTCACGCACGGGTGATATCGGGTTCTTCGCTATCCTGTCGGAAGGCGGTGTGTCTGCTGGTGTGCGCCGGATTGAGGCGGCCACAGGCGCGGAGGCGATTGCCTTCATGCGCGGCCGGGCGCAGATCGCTGTCGATCTTGCCGAGCAGTTGAAATCTCCACTCAAGGACGTTCCCAAGAAGGTGGCGAGCCTGTCTGACGACAAGCGCGCGCTTGAAAAGGAACTCGCAGAAGCCAAACGCAAACTCGCCATGGGCGGCGGCGGATCAGCGGCACCCGCTGGCCCGGAAGATGTGGGCGGCGTGCAGCTCATCGCCCGCGTCGCCGAAGGCGTTGGCGGGAAAGACCTGCGGGCCATGATCGACGAGGCCAAGGCGCAGCTCAAATCAGGTGTCGTCGCTCTTGTCGGCGTCAATGAAGGCAAAGCTGCCGTGTCCATCGGTGTGACCGAAGACCTTGTCGGCCAGCTGTCGGCTGTTGATCTGGTGCGGGTCGCCAGCGCGGCCGTTGGCGGCAAGGGTGGCGGTGGCCGCCCCGATCTTGCGCAGGCTGGCGGGCCAGACGGCGACAAGGCCGAAGACGCTCTTGAAGCTGTGCGCAAAGCAATCGCTGGCGCTTAAGCCGCAATCGGAAAATCGCTTTCCTCGCCCGTCTCCTTCCAGAGCGGATGCTTGGTCATGATCGCCTTGAACCGGTCGCTGTCCATGTGGCCGGACAGCCAGCCTTGAAGCGCCGGAAGGTCGGCCGCATCGAACCAGGCCGGATCGGCAATGCGGAACTGGCGCACAAACGGGAACAGCGCAATGTCGGCAAGCGTAGGTGCCGCCCCGAAGAATTGACCGTGGGCGGATAACAGCTCGTCCCAGCGTTTCAAAATGTCGAACCCGGCCGAGCGATGCGTCTCCGCATCCGCGTCCTCATAGCGAGTCGAGTATTTGTACCGGTCGAGATGGTGCTTGAAGATGCCATCATTCTCTTCGATCAGGGCGTTTGTCTGATCCCTGTCTGCCGAGAGCCAGCCGCTCGGATCGCTCTGTTCGAGCGCCCAGTGCATTACGTCGAGGCTTTCATCCACCACGTGGCCATCGGGCAGGATCAGTACCGGCACGGTTCCCTTTGCGGACGCCGCCAGCATCTCGTCCGGCTTGTCCCGCAGCAGGATCTCGCGCAGGCGAACCGAAATGCCCGCTTCGGCAATCGCCATCCGCCCGCGCATCGCATAAGGGCAACGCCGGAAAGAATAGAGAACAGGGCGGGTGTCGTCCGTCATCCGGTCTCTTTCAGTGGCGCGCCGATATGGGTTTCGCCACGCGCCTTGGCCAGCTGCATCTGCTTCTGGCGTTCGGCAAACCGGCGTTTCTGGTCTTCGGTCAGCGTGTCGTGGCAGCGCGGGCAGGAGAGGCCGGGCTCATAGCGCGGGTCGGCCATATCGTCTGCACTGACGGGGTGTTTGCAGGCATGGCACTGATCATAGTCGCCGGGTTCCAGCCCGTGCTTGACCGAGACGCGCTGGTCGAAGACGAAACACTCGCCATGCCAGCGGCTGTCTTCGGCCGGCACGGTTTCAAGGTATTTCAGGATACCGCCCTTCAGGTGGAACACCTCGTCGATCCCTTCCGACTTGAGAAAGCTCGTCGCCTTCTCGCAGCGAATGCCGCCGGTACAGAACATCGCGACCTTTGCCTTGTCATTGGTCTCCCGAAATTTTCGAAACCATTCCGGGAAGTCGCGGAAGGAGGCCGTCTCAGGGTTCACCGCGCCATCGAAGGTGCCGATCGAAACCTCGTAATCATTACGTGTGTCGATCACGACCGTGTCCGGATCGTCGAGCATCCCGTTCCAGTCTTCAGGGTTCACGTAGTTCCCCACGGCGACATTCGGGTCGACGCCGGGCACGCCCATGGTGACGATTTCCTTCTTCAGGCGCACTTTGAGCCGAAAGAATGGCATCTCCGGCGCGCGGCTCTCTTTCCATTCCAGATCCGCGCAACCGGGCAGCTGTTTCAGGGCGGCGAGCGCTGCGCCAATCTCATGATTCTTCCCCGCGATGGTGCCGTTCACGCCTTCTGCTGCGAGCAGGATTGTGCCGCGTACATCGGTCTCAGCGAGCGCACTTTCGAGCGCGGCCTTCCGGGACTCATAGTCCGGGAGCGGTGTGAATTTGTAAAAGGCGGCAACGCGATAATCAGTCATGGCGCGCTTATGCCATCGCGGTGATCAGTGCGTCTATATCTTCATCCGTGCTGGTCCACGAACAGACGAAGCGGTGCGCGCCGCCGGGCCACGGATAGAACTTGGCACCTTTGGCCAGCAGAGCCTCCGCGCGCCCCGCTGGCAGATGCGCGAACACTTCATTGCCATCGACCGGATAGGCCAGCGTCACATCTCCGGGGGCACACAGCGCATTGGCGAGCTGCCGCGCCTTGCGGTTGGCGTCCGATGCGAGTTCCAGCCACAGGCCATTGTCCAGCAGGGCCAGCGCCTGCGCGGCCAGATAGCGCATCTTCGGCGGCATATGACCAGCACGTTTCGCCCGCGCCTGAAGCTCCGCATACTTCGCGCGCGCTTCCCCGAAGAGGACCACGATCTCGCAGCCGATGGCCCCGGTCTTGGTGAGGCCGAGGCAGAGCACATCGACGCCCGCGCGCCATGTCATGTCGGCCGGGTTTGCGCCTGTGGACGCCAGCGCATTGCTGAGCCGTGCGCCATCCAGATGAACGGTAAGCCCGGCCTCATGCGCAAGCGCTGCATAGTGGGCCACCGTGTTGGTTGAATAGGCGGCCCCACACTCGCTGAGATTGGTGAGGGACAATACGTGCGCCGGAGTCTCGTGGACGAACCCGTGATCGATCCCGGCAAGGCCGTCGCGCAGGGCTGCCTCATCAATCCGCGCCGCCTCTCCGGGCAGCAATGAGAGCTTGCCGCCGCCGGTGAAGAATTCCGGTGCGCCGCGTTCGTCCCGCTCAATATGGGCTTCCTCATGACACAGGATTGCGCCGGTCGGTGGGCAGAAGCACGACAGCGCCAGCGCATTCGCCGCCGTGCCCGAGGCCGTCAGCCAAAAATCGAAATCATCGGTCTCCAGAACTGACGCCAACACGCCCCGAAGGCGCGCAGTGTACTCATCACCGCCATAACTCGCCTGACTGCCGGAATTCGCAGCCGCGAGCGCTTCGATGACAGATGGATGGGCCGGCGCGGAGGTATCGGAGGAAAAGTCCATCGCGCTAAAGCGGCACGTCGGGCGTTTGCCACATCAGGTGCTGGCCGCCATCTGCGGCGATCATCTGGCCGGTCACGGCATCCGCCTCGATGAGGAACATCAGCGCCTTGATGATTTCGTCCGGGTTGGAGCCTTCCTGCGTCAGCGTCTGGCTCTGCTCGGCGGCGAACTCTTCATCGGTCTGGTGAATGCTTTTCAGCGTCGGGCCGGGGCCGATCGCGTTGACGCGAACATTAGGGCTCAGCGCTTGTGCGAGTGTCCGCGTCGCCGTCCAGAGCGCGGACTTGGACAGCGTATAGGTGAAGAATTGCGGGTTCAGCTTCCACACGCGCTGGTCGATCAGATTGACGACGAGCCCTTTTTGATCAGCGGGCAGGGCGTTCGCAAAGCCCTGCGCGAGTGTCACGGGGGCCCGCAGATTGGTTTCGAAGTGGAAGTCCCACCCTTTGGCGTCGAAATCCTGTGCGGTGTCGTCGTGAAAGGTCGAGGCAGAATTCACGAGCAAAGTCAGCGGGCCATCAAGCGCGGCTTCTGCCCCTGCGATAAGCTGCCGGGTTTCCGCATCAACGGAGAGATCGGCCTGCACCGTCGCGGCGCGTCCACCCGCAGCCTCGATGGTCGCGACCGTATCCTTCGCGCCCGCATCCGAAGAGCGATAGTGCACGGCGACCTGCCATCCGGCGCGTCCCAGCGCTTCGGCCATCGCCTTGCCGACGCGTGCGCCAGCTCCGGTTACGAGCGCGCGGCCCGGTTTATCCATCTCAGCCTCCGAACAGTGCCAGCACGTTCCAGCCGCGCACCAGACCATAGATGTAAAGCGCGTAGACGAGAAGCATAGCGACCGCCGCCAGACGGCTGACTTTCGAATTGGTCAGGATGAAGAGTGCTGCCGTCAATGCCGCTGCCGCCATTGCCCAGTGATCATAGCGAATGAATGTCCCGACAATGTCGATCGGCCCGAACATCGCTACGAGACCGCCCGCACCCAGAATGTTGAACAGGTTCGAGCCGAGGACATTGCCAAACAGGATTTCGGTACGTTTGCGCATCACGGCTGCGATGCCTGCCCCGATTTCGGGGAGCGACGTTCCGATTGCGAGCAGGGTCAGCCCCACGACTTCTTCGGGAATGCTGAAAATCGCGGCAAGGCCGACGCCGCCTTCGACGATGAGATTGGCCCCCAGCGGCAGCCCGATAATGCCGATGGCGAGGTAGGCGATGGTGCGTCCCAGGCTGAGGCCGTGGTCTTCATCGTCGATTGGGATGCTTACGCCACGAGCCTTGGCCGCGCGCAGATCGAGATAGGTGTAAAGCGCATAACCGGTGAGGCCGGCCAGAAAGGCGACGCCCACCCAAAGCGTGAGCGGCATGATGGCGGCGACGATGATCCACGCCGCCGTCGCTAGCAGCATTGCGATCAGCGCGGTGCGTTGTCCGACAGCACCGGCCGCAATCGGGGCCATAAGGGCGGGCAGGGCGAGCACGAGCCAGACATTCGCGATGTTCGACCCGACAATGTTACCGAGCGCGAGTTCCGGATAACCACGCATGGCGGCATCCAGCGCCACCACCATTTCCGGTGCCGATGTCCCGAACCCGACAATAAAAATGCCGGCCAGCAGCGGGGATACACCAATGCGCTGCGCCATCGCCGATGCGCCGTTGACGAGGAAGTCGCCCGCAAATGCGAGAACGACGAGGCCGCCAACAAGAAAAAGGATGAATTGAGTCAGGCCGTCCATCGGGCCGGACCACTAGTCTAGGCGTTTGAAATCGATCAGATTCAGCACGGCGAACAAGCCGACAACAATGCCCATTGCGATCAAAGCGTACATAAAGAGCTCCCCAGAGAAGGCTACGAATCTGGCAGATAGCCCGCAAATGCTGATTTGGCGAGGGTTTGCCGCAGGATTGTCGCGATTTCCGTGTGTTGATGCCCTGCGCAAACCTCCGAAAGATGACCCCATGCACAGATTGCGCACCCGCCTGTTCCAGTCCTGGTTCCGCCTGTCACGCCCGATGACGCTCGGGGTTCGGGGCCTTGTGATCAATGAGAGCGGGCAGGCACTGCTCGTCCGGCACACTTATACGCCGGGCTGGTTTCTCCCCGGTGGCGGCATCGAAAAAGCCGAGCCGGCTATCCTGTCGCTGGAACGCGAACTCGTCGAAGAGGCCGGGATTGTCATGACCGGGCCGCCCGCGCTCGGCGGCATCTTTTCCAACCACCCGGTCTTCCCGAACGATCATGTCGTCTTCTTCCGGGTCACACACTGGCGACAGGAGGCTGCGACGAGCGAGGGTGAGATTGCCGAAGTGCGCTGGAGCGATCCCGCCCGTCCGCCAGAAGGCACGACGCCCGGAACCCGCCGCCGGCTTGCCGAGTTCGTTTCGGGAGAGACGCCCGGAGCCTATTGGTAGATCGCCACTCTTTGCGGCGATGGAACCTCTGCGGCTTTGAGTGGTTGAGTGTTTTAGTACCCTCTCTCAACCAATGGTCCGCGCCCGCCCGGACAAGGACGATACGTGACAGCTCCTCCCACCAAGCTCGTGTTTCCTCAGAAGGCCTCATGGGCGCTCATCGGCATCTTCTGGCTGATGTTCTTCGGCGTCATCGTCGTGGCGCAAAGCTTCTTTGTGCCGCTGGTGATTTCGATCTTTCTGGCGCTGATCTTCAGTCCCATCCGCCGGGGCCTTGGCCGCATCGGCATCAGGCCAGGGGTCGCAGCAGCGCTGATACTCGGGGCGCTGGTCACGGCGATCGTCTCGGCAACGTTCCTTCTGTCCAACACATTGCAGTCGCGGCTCGATACAGCACCTGAGCTCATCCCCTTGGCCATTGAGCGCTTGACCGAGGCCACACGCCCCATTGAGCCGATGATCGCGGTTGGCGAGCAGCTCGATGAAGCCGCGGCTGAAATGGATGGGTCAGAAACGATTGTCGTGCGGGAGGAGGGCGCATTGTCTGTGATGACCTCGGCCACGCCAGTCATTATCGGGCAGATCATCTTTGCCCTAACGATGATGTTCTTCCTGATCGCCTCCGGGGACATGTTCTACGAGAAACTCGTGGAGGTAATGCCGACCATTCGCGACAAGCACAGGGCAATTGCGATTGCGCGCGATATCGAGTCCCAGTTGTCGACCTATTTCCTGACGATCACCGTGATCAATGCGGGCTTAGGGGTCGCAATCGGTCTCGCGATGTGGACGCTCGGCATGCCGGACCCCATTCTGTTCGGGTTTGCGGCCTTTTTTCTGAATTATATCCCTTATCTCGGCGCGATCTTCGGTGTCGCTGTGTCATTCCTCGTGGGGGTCGTGACGATGGATGGCTCCGTCGCCACGGCGTTTGTTCCGGCCTTTGTTTACTGGGCGTTGTCCTCGCTTGAGGGCCAATTCGTGACGCCGTATCTGGTCGGAAGGCGGCTCAAGCTCAACGCAGTGGTCGTCTTCCTGTCGGTCGCGATCTGGGCGTGGCTCTGGTCATTCGTCGGCATGTTTCTGTCGACGCCAATGCTGATCGCGCTGAAGGCGTTCTCTAACCGGATCGACAGCCTCGAGTCGCTCGGATCATTCCTCGGTCAGCGCCGGGAACTCGATGGACGGGACGGTGTTATCTTCAGGCGCGTCTTCGGCACAACTGAAAAGCCCAAACCCGCGCCGACTCCGGCTGACAAGGAAGCTGTCTGATAAGCTAAGTCTTATG
>JBCBTR010000041.1:0-13376 GCA_039818545.1 Pseudomonadota bacterium | reverse complement strand
GTATTGAAACCGGCTGGACCGAAACGAGCCCCGAGGCACGGGCCCTGTTTCTGGAAGGCTTCTCGAACGAGGACTTCGAAGAAGGATATCGCGCCTTCCTTCAAAAGCGCCCGGCAGACTTCACCTTCAAGTAAAGCCCGGCGGCATGGGCGGCGCGCCGAAAACAGCTTCCAAGGCGGCGGCGACACTCAGTGTCTCAACATCCCGGCCTTCCGGCCCGATCACCTGAAGCGACAATGGCAGGCCATCACCCGAAAGGCCGGTGAAGACGGCCGTTGCCGGTAACGCTGCAAAGTTTGCCCATGCTGTGAAATCGGCCTGATTGGCGGAAGCGTCCTGATCGAATGAGAAGGCGGACTGAGGCGCGGTGGGCGCGAGGATGAAATCCACATCGTCAAACGCGGCGGGTGCTGCACGTCGCACCGCCGCCACATGATCGTAGACAGCTTCGATGTCAGCTGTGGGCCGGCCTGCGCCCCATTTTAGAAGTTTGCGAAACATCGGGCTGAACCCGTCAGGGTCGGCTGCCAGACGCTTCTCGTGTATGGCTGCGCCTTCTACTTCCGAGACCAACAGGCCCGCGCGGCGCGATTTTCCGTAATCGTAGACCGGTGGCGTGATCGGCGCGGTCTTGCCACCGGATTCTCGGATGCGTTCGATCGCAGCGCTGAAGCCGGCTTCGACCTCATGGTCGAGATCGACGTCGCCCGCCCCGTCCCAGAGCCCGAACTTCAGAGATGACACGTCTGTCTCATTGAGGGTGATGCTTTGCTCGGACAACACGCCAAGCGTTGCCGCGAGGTGAGTCACTCTCCGCGCATGCGGCCCGACATGATCAAGCGTGTGCGACAGGGCGAGAACGCCATCATTGGAGACAAGTCCGGTGGTCGGCTTGTGTCCCTGAATGCCGCAATAGGCTGACGGGATCCGTACGCTCCCCATCGTATCAGACCCCAACGCCACATCGCAGAGCGCAGCCGACACCGCCGCGCCCGAGCCGCCCGATGACCCACCAGGGGTGAAGCCGTGTCGCCACGGATTATGCGTCCGGCCGAACGCCTCATTGTCGGTGGTCGCGCCGAGCGCGCCCTCATGCATGTTCAACGTTCCGAGAATGACCGCGCCAGCGGCTTTCAAACGACTGACGATTTCGGCATCTGACTGCGCAATGACATCCCGGTAGGCCCCAATGCCAGCATGGTGGGGCAAGCCGGAGACGGCGATGTTCGCCTTGATACCGATGCACCACCCGTCAATGACGGATAGTAGCTGCCCGTTCTTCGCACGCGCAGCAGCGGCCGCCGCCTCGGCCTCGGCGTCCTCCAGCCGTAAATCGAGAAACGCGTGCAGGGACGCGTTATACCTCTCGATCCGATCAGCATACGAACGAAAAGAGCCGGGTATACTCATCCGAAGCGCTCATCGATCAGACGGATCGGTTTTTGCCGAACCTCCGTCTGCGTCAGATCGGCGAGTTGGCCGGGGGCGGCGAGTTCTACGCCGATATCGATGCCTATTTTCTGCTTGAGGAGGGCGCGGAAGCGGTGTTCCACGGCTTCGGAGCGGTCGCCGGTGACTTCCGCGGCGACGGTGAATTCATCGCGGCCGGCCTCGTCGCGGATGGCTTTGCAGATGAATTCGCCCGCAAAAGCGGGGTCCTCTTCCAGCAGCGGCCCCATGGCTTGAGGGAAGATGTTGATGCCGCGGATTTTGACCATGTTGTCCGACCGGCCAAGGAAGCCTTCGATCCGCTTGAAGTTCATCCCGATCGAGGAGTCACCTGTGCGCACCCGCGTCACATCATGGGTGTTGAACCGGATGATGGGATAGATGTCGTCCTTGTAGAGGCAGGTGCAGACCATATCGCCATCCGCGCCGTCTGCGACGGGCAGGCCGGAGTCGATATCGCAGACTTCGAGATACTGGGCGTCCTCCATCACATAGAGGCCATCCCGATCCGGGCCCTCCCCTGCAATGCAGCCGGTATCGCCCACGCCATACCAGTCGAAACAGTCGACGCCGCCCCACGCCTCAGACAAGGCTTCCTTGTCCTCACGGCCGAGGTGTCCCGACACCATTCGAATCTTGAGATCCCGGACCGGATCAATCCCTTGCTCGGCTGCGACCTTGGCGAGTTTCTTGATATAGTCGGCAAAACCAACAATCACGGTCGCGCCGAAGTCGCGCATCAGTTCGACCTGCCGCACCGAGCGCGTCTCAACACCGGTGCCGGCAGACATGAAGATCGCGCTCGTCCAGTGAATGACGGACTCGCGCACATAGTGCCCGCCATTGATCATCCCATGACCATAGACCGAGTGAATGACATCATCCGGTCTCAGACCCTGAAACCGGTACAACCGGCCCAGAAGGAGGTTCTGCGCTTCCCGGGACTTGGCCCCGAACAAAAGCACCTGCGGCGTGCCGGTCGTGCCGGAAGTCGTGTGCATAATGACAGGCGGCCGCTGACCGTCCGGGTAGCCTTCAAACCCGGCAAAGTCTCCCAAGGGCGGGTTCGCTTCGATGGAGGCCATGATGTCTGCCTTGTCGAAGACGGGCAGGCTTGGCAGCGTTTCCAGACCCTTGATATCGCCCGCCTCAATGCCAGCCGCGCCCCAGAGCCTTTGATAGAATGGTGTCCTCCAGGCCCGATCGACGCAGCGTGCGAAGAGCTTTTCCTGATGATCCCGGATCTCATCCTTGCTGCGGCTGGCAAAGGCGATGAAATCATCCCCGATGGGGTGGTCGGCCTGAAGGGCCTTCCAATCCACCGAGTTGAAATAGGTGTTGTGCGTATCTGCCATGTCTCAGGCCTCCATTCCCGCTGCGAGGCGCGCGAGCCGCGACACATCGTCGAGTGTTTCCAATTTGTCAGTAAGCTGAATAAGTGCGTTCTCAGTATCCGGCCGCGCGCCCTCAAACCCGAAGGCGCAGCATGAGCGGAACTTTTCGAGATGCGCGTCCCGGCTCATCGGGTCAGCCGGCGAGCCGTACAGAGCATCGATCTGTGCGGTGACGGTCCTGCCATCCTTGAGGGTCGCCGTCGCGATCTGCGGCGTGAAGGCGGCAGGGTCGGTCGTGCCATTGTCGAGGGCCGTGATCCTCGCCCCGAGAGCGCGTGTGGCCTCATCGCCAAGCGCAGCTTCCGAGAAGTCGTCCAGTCCGACGCCGCCTTTGAGGAGCGTGACGGCACCTGAATACTGGAAGCAGAGCCGGGCGTAATTGGCGGTCATGTCGTGGACAAGCGGCCGCCCGACAAGGCGATGGATCAAAGGCGGAGCGCTGAGTTCCAAATGCTGGATGTCGGTGGCTGTTACGCCTTGAGCCAGCAGCTTTTGCATCAGGACGATGCCACCCTGCGCCGCGCGGCCTGTCGGGAAGGGTTTGTGGCTGACCTCGGCAATCCGCCAGACCTTTCCGAGCTGCTCTACAACCGGCGCGATGTCGTGCGCCTCCTCGAACAGGGCAAAGTATCCGAACGGGCCTTCCAGTGTGTCATGCGGGCCGGGCAGTCCGGTCTCGGCGAGATCGACAGCCATGATCGCCGCTCTGGCGGCATTGGCGATCTGGACAGGCAAAGCGGGCTTGCCCTCGACATGCGCCTGCATCGTGCCGGAACAGAAAGCTAGCGCGTAACCCATGGCATCTTTCGTCTGGGTTTCATCGAAGCCACGCAGCCGCGACAGGCCAAGGGTTGCGCCAAAGAGCCCGGCATTGGCAGGTCGGAAAAAGCGGATCGGGCTCGTTACAGCCACACCTAGACCAGCGGCCATGTCGACGCTGACGGCCATAGCGACCGCCAGATCTTTGCCGCTGACCTGCCCGCCGTTCTCGCATTCGGCCATGAGCGCCGCCAGGATCGTCGCCAGCGGATGAACCACAGCAGGTTCATGAACGCAGTCGAACTCCTGCCCGTGGATCTGGAAGCCATTCACGAAGGCGGCCGTCGGAGCAGTCGCTTCAACAGCCCCGGGCCCCCAGATGTGTGCGCCCTGCCCCTCGCCCCATTTTGCGCTGGCGGCACGGATGTTTCGGGACAGCGGGGTGCCAGCTCCCGCGATACCGACCCCCAGCGTATCGAGGAGGAATGTCTTGACGGCCGAGACCGCCCCGGCGGGCAGATCCTCGAAGCGAACGCCGAGCCCGTGGCGCGTAAAAGCATCGATCGCGGCGGTCATGAAAGCGCGCCTTTCAGACCACGGATCATGTCACGAGTATCCATGACGTCGGGATCTTCGATCAGCGCTGCAATCAGAGAATCGATTTCGGCGGCGGCAAGCCCGCCTGCGGTCATCAGCGTCCGGGCCTTTATATGAAGACCATCCGGGCTGAGCGGGTTTTCCGGATCTCCAAGGGCGTCAGGCGCATCGAAAACCTGCGTGTCTCCATTTCTCCGGATCGATACGGACGCGCCGTACCTGTCAGGGTAGGCCGCTGAAAACGGCTCGCCCCTCTCGACGGTTGTCTTTGCCCGAAGCGCTTTCAAGTCCGGGTCTGCAATCGCATCCGGCTCAAAGTCTTCGAGCGCCGGCTCACCCCGGGCGAGCGCCACAGCAACAGAATGCTGCAGGGAGAACTTTGCCTCAACGACGCTGGCCGGTTCAGCACGATCGCAGAAGGCGAGCGCGTCCGGATAAGTCGTGACGGTGATCGCCTCGATATCGGATACGGGTGCCTTGCCGGCCAGCAAAGCGGCATCAATGGCAGCATGCGCATGGCGACAGGCCGGCCACGGCTTGAAGCTGACATCGTGGATCAGCCAGTCCGGGCCATAATCGGCCAGCACGCCCGCTGGATCTGCCCCGGGACACGTTGCGGCGAAGAAGCCCTGCTGACCTTCAAGGATGGTCAGCGGCCCGAGAAATCCGCGTGAGGCCAGCCGGGCGGCATCCACGCCAGCTCGTGCGGCATTCCCGGTATGGAGTTGCTTGCCCATGGAGGCCGGCTCATGCCGGGTCTGCCATACGCCGGCAGCCTGACTGGTCGCGAGCGCGAGGGCGTGGGCTGTCTGAGCGGTGTTCAACCCCAGCAGCGATGCGCCAGCCGCCGCCGCGCCAATCGGGCCGCACGTGCCCGTATTGTGCCAGAAAGCATAGTGCGCCGGCCCAACAGCACGACCGAGCCGGATGACCGCTTCATAGCCACGCACAATGGCGTTGAGAATGTCGGCGCGCGAGGACAGCAACACGTCGCCCAGCGCGAGCGTGGCCGGGATGACCGAGGGACCGGGATGAAGGATGGCGCGTTTGTCGACATCATCCATCTCCAGAATGTTGCCGAGCATCCCCCAGGCGAAAGCGGTTGCCGCCGGCCCATCGCCCCGGCCCTCAAGCGCAATCCTTCCGGCGGGCTCGTTTCGCCCGGCCATCGCGCAGCCCGCCCAGTCGAGCAGGTGCGCGCTTGCCCGGCGGCGGTCTTCAACCGATACCGGGCCGGCCAGCTTCACGGCCAGCTGCTCCAAAAGGGCTGCACTCGAACTTTGTCCGGACATATTCTTCATGTACAGCGACTTTCCGAGATGCGAAAGTCGCAACTCGGCTGGGAGGACACTTTTTGACGCGCCCCGATTTGCCAGATGCACTCGCCCGGTTTCGCGGGAGCCTGCCGGATGACGCGCGTGTCTATGTCGGCGGGTGTTCCGGGGAGCCTCTCAGCGCAGCCGAGGCGATGGCGAATGACCCATCTCTGGCGAAAGGCGTGACCTTTTCCGGGATCTGGATACCGGGTGTGAACCGAACAGACTGGTCAGCGCTGAGCGAGACATCAACTGTAGAGAGTATTTTCATCTCCGCTGATCTCCGCGCCGGATTCGAAGCCGGCCGCGTGCGCTTCCTGCCCCTGCCCTATACTCAAGCGTGGCCATGGCTGGAGACAGCCGCCATCGACGGCGCGATTGTCGTGACCTCGCCGCCAGACGGGCAAGGCCGCGTCAGCTTTGGTGTGTCGCCGGATTTCGCAGGCGCGGTGATCGCCCGCCCTGACGTGGTCAAACTGGCCATCATCAATCCTTCGATGCCCGCCCCGCCAAATGCGCCGACCTATCCGCTGGACATATTCGATCTGGCGACAGAGCAGGACACGCCGCTGCCGGAAATGGCTCCGGTGGAGCTGCCGCCTGCCTTTGCGGCGATTGCCGGGAATATCGCGTCTCTCATCGAGGATGGCGACACGCTGCAATTCGGCCTCGGTAATGTACAACAGGCAACGCTCGGTGCGCTGACCGGCCATCGCGGGCTGTCGGTGCATTCGGGCATGATCTCCAATCCACTGATGCCGCTTCTGAAGAGCGGCGCGGTGGAGACGGTCACGGCGGGTGTCGCGATCGGCACGCGCGAGCTCTACGATTATTGCGCCGACGATCCGCGTCTCTCCTTCAACCCGGTCTCGCACACACATGCGCTGGCAACGCTGGCCGCCATCCCGAACTTCAAGGCGATCAACTCCATCATTGAAGTGGATCTGTTCGGTCAGGCCAATGCGGAATTCATTAATGGCAAACAGGTCTCCGGGACCGGCGGACTTGTCGACTTCCTTCGCGGAGCGGGTCTCTCAAAGGGCGGCCGTGCAATCACGGCCCTTGCTTCGACAGCACGCGGCGGGACGATCAGCCGGATTGTTCCGCGGCTGGCACCAAATGCCACATCGATTACGCGGGCGGATATCGGGACGGTGGTAACCGAGCACGGCGCGGCGGACTTGCGCGGACTGGCCATCGACGCGCGGGCCGGGGCGCTGATAGAGATCGCCGACCCGGCCTTTCGGGATCGTCTTGCGAATGACTGGGACGCGATCAGGAGCGCCATGTGACCGCCTCACCTCCACGATACCGGCAACTCGCCGACCTGCTGCGCGCGGATATCTCCAGCGGAAAGCTGAAGCCCGGTGACCAGTTGCCGACGGAGATGGACATCTGCGCGTCGCATTCGGTGTCCCGCTATACCGCGCGCGAGGCGCTTCGGCTGTTATCGGAAGACGGGCTCATTGAGCGCCGGCGCGGGGCGGGCACGGTTGTCGCCGATACGCCCGCCCCGGCCTTTGCCCAACCCATCGGGGATTTCGACGCCATTCTTCAATATGCACGGGACGCGATCTTCGTTCTGGAAGACAGCGGCAAGGCAGACGACGAAGCGCTCGCAGGGCTGGGGCTGACGGGCGACTATATCCGCTTCTCCGGCCTGCGCCGCGTTGAAGACCAGCCGCCGCTGGCCGTGACGACCATCTATACGATTGCGGCCCATGCCCCGCACCCGGCAGTCGTTGCGACGCTCGAGGAGTCTGTCTCGGAATGGATCGAACGCGAGCATTCCGTTGCAGTGGAGCGGGTGGTTCAGCGCATGGAGGCGGTCGCGCTGGAGGCCGGCCCGGCAAAGAAGCTCGGCGTGAAAACCGGAACGCCAGCGCTTCGCACGATCCGGCGATACCGCGATGCGTCGGGCAGGGTCATTCTGCTCTCTGAAAGCCTGCATCCTGCAGGGCGGTTTGCCTATGAGATGCGGCTGGAGCGCAAGCGCTAGGAGACGCGCGCCTCATCGCACAGCGTACGCCGGTAAAGCGCGCCATCCTTGAACCAGTGCCATGTTCGTGCGCGGCGCTCACCGCCTCTCGCCATGATGATGGCTTCGACGAAATGTGCGCCGGGCTCATCCTTGCGTTCGAGGTTGAGCAGCACAACGCCGTCCTGCGTTTCCCAGCTCTTGCCGACAAAGGTCGGGGTGTCGAACCAGACGTGATCGTCCTTCGCGATGCCATCAAAGGTCGCATGATGGACCTCGCCGGTCTCGCCCGTCAGCTCAATCGACTGCCGGTAGAAGACCTCGCCCTCTTCGGGAAACTCGCAGATGACGCGGGAGCGGATCAGTTCTTCCTGTTCGGCATTCGCATTGAAGTGCCGGTAGGTGCCTTCCCAGACGCCTTCATGCGCGCGATGGGCTGGATAGTTCGCGGTCATATGACGTTCCTTTTCATAAGCTCCTCGATCTGCTCGGCTTCCAATCCGGCCTCTTCGGCAATGGACGCGCTGTCTTCGCCAAATGCCGGCACGCGCGGATTGGGCTGAGGCGGTTCATCCTGGAAACGAATGGGCGGCCCGATATGGCGGTTGCCGGCATCGTCGGTGAAGACCATGCCGCGCTCGGCCGTGAACGGATCGTCGAACGCGTCCTTCAGGCTGCGCACCCAGGACCAGCAACAATCGACCTCTGCCAGGAAGGCTTTCCAGTCGTCGAGCGACCGTGTGGCAAAGGTTTCGCGGAAGAAGTCCCGCAGCGGAGCCTGTTCGGGGCCGGGTTCTATCCTTGCAAGATCGAGGAGGTCCGGTCTGTCGAGTGCGGTGAGGAGGTTGGAGGCGAACTTCACTTCCGATCCGCCAATGATGATGAAGCCGCCATCGGAGGTCTCGTAGATATTGTTCATGCCTGCACCGCCAAAGCTGCGCATGGTCTTGGGCTCAGGATGGGAATCCGCGCCGAAGACAGGGCCGGTGACATTCGGTGTCCATGAGATCGCGGCGTCGTACATAGCGATGTCGAGATAGTCGCCCTTGCCGGTCTGTTCGCGTCGATAGAGGGCCATGAGAATGCCCGACAGCGCCATAAGGGAGGCTGTGATATCGGCCACCGGCATATTGGGGAGCGCGGGCTTGCCGTCCTCCAGCCCGCGATTGAGATCGATAAGGCCCGCCATGCCCTGAATGGCGAGATCATGCGCCGGCTTCTGCGCCAGAGAGGAGTCCTGACCGAAAGCGGAAATCGAGCAGTAGATGATTTTCGGATTGAGCGCGGCGATGGTGTCATAGTCGACACCGAGACGCTTCACGACGCCGGGACGAAACGCCTCCACTACGATGTCGGCCTCGGCGGCGAGACTGTGAAACAACGCGCGCCCGTCTTCATCCTTGAGGTTCAGTTTCAGGCTGCGTTTGCCGCGGGAGACATTGCGCGCCCAGACGCTGACGCCGTCTCCGGTCTTCAGGCCGATCTGGCGCGTGGGTTCCCCTACCCCATTGGCCGGCTCGACCATGATCACATCGGCCCCATGATCGGCCATCATCATGGTCATGTGCGGCCCCGGCAGGAAGGCCGAAAGATCAAGGACCTTCACGCCGCTCAGCTTCATTTCAGCAACTCTTCAGTGTGTTCGCCAAGTTTTGGTGCGCGAGTGTTGGCTGGGCGCTGCCCATTCACGCGGAAGGGCGAGGCGAGTGTGCGCAGGCCATTGGTCGCTTCCGGATGATCCACGGTTTCGATCATGTCGATGGCTTGCACGTAAGGGTTCTCAAGCGCCTCTGCGATGTCCAGCACCGGGGCGAAAGGAGCTTTGCCGCCGAGCCGGTCCATCCAGTTCGCCGTCGTGTCTTTCATCATCACGGCATCAACGGCCTCTGTCAGGGCGTCGAGGTTTTTCCGGCGCGAGGCCGTATCCTTGAAGCGCTGGTCGTCGACCAAATCCGTCGCGCCGCTGACCTCGCACCAGATGGTCCAGAATTTCGGGGTCTGGCACATCAGCAGGCCCCAGCCATCCTGCGTACGCACAAGCTGGGAGGGCGCGATCGAAGGATGCGCGCCGCGCTTCAGACGGCCAGTCACATGCGCTTGATTGAGATACCAGGTTGCCGGATAGGATAGCTGGTGCAGAGCGGTGTCGAAGAGCGACACGTCCACATCGCACCCTTCCCCGGTCTTCTGGGCGCTCAGCACACCCGCCAGCAGAGCTGTGGCCAGATGAGAGCCAGTGTGGAAGTCCACCATGGACAGGCCAAAGCGGACCGGCGGGCCGTCCGGTTCCCCCGTCATGGTCATGAAGCCAGCCTCGGCCTGCATGAGATAATCATAGCCCGGCCATGCGGCGCGCTCATTGTCCCGGCCATAGGCCGACAGGTGGGCACAGACGATTTTTGGATTGATAGTCTGCAGCACCTCGAAAGTGATGCCGAGCTTGGCCTGCTGGTCCCCGCGAAGATTGTTCGCGACCGCATCAGCCGTTTTCACCAGCGCTTCGAAAGCGGCTCTGCCCTCATCGGATTTGAGATCGAGCGCGATCGACTTCTTGCCTTTCGAGAAGGTCTGGAAGAATTCGGAATCCCCATCGCCCAGCATGTATGGCCCCACCGACCGGGAGACATCGCCGCCGCGCTGAGGGTCTTCGATCTTGATGACCTCAGCGCCCAAATCGGACAGCAGCTGCGTGCCATAAGGGCCGGCCCCGTACTGCTCGACCGAGAGAATGCGCAGGCCGGAAAGAAGCGGCTGGTTCACACCGGGTTCCGTTTCACAAGCTGCTTGGCAATGATGATGCGCTGCATCTCGTTCGTGCCTTCACCGATGCACATCAGCGGCGCATCGCGGTACAGGCGCTCAATGGGATACTCCTTGGAATAGCCGTAGCCGCCATGGATGCGCATGGCCTCGGTGGCCACTTCAACGGCGGTTTCGGACGCGAAATACTTTGCCATGCCGGCTTCCATATCGACGCGCTGGCCGGTGTCATAGGCGCGGGCGGCATCTTCAACCAACAGCTCGGCGGCGCGGGTTTTCGCACCCATTTCGCCAAGCTTCAGCTGAATCGCCTGATGTTCGCAGATCGGCTTGCCCATTGTGTGGCGCGTCTGGCTGTAGGCGACGGATTCCCGCAAGGCGCGCCGGGCAATCCCAACCGACCGCGCCGCGATATTGATGCGCCCGATCTCAAGCCCGCCCGTCGCCATGAAGAAGCCCTTGCCCTCTTCACCACCAACGAGACAGAGCTCGGCGTCGCATTCATAGCCCTCATAGATCAGCTCGCCGCTATCGATGCCCTTATAGCCAAGCTTCTCCAGCTTGTTGCCGTTCTTCACGCCCGGCAGGTCTTTGCCGCTGGTGTCTTTTGTCTGCGTGATGAGGATCGACATGCCCTTGTAGCGAGGCTCTGCGGAGGGGTCTGTCTTGACCAGAAGCGCGACGCAGGAGCCTTCGATAGCATTTGAGATCCACGTCTTCGCACCCTCGACCACATATTTATCGCCTTGAAGCGTGGCCTTGGTGGTGAGCGCCTGCAGGTCGGTTCCGGCATTGGGTTCGGTCAGCGCGAGGCCGCCACGGATTTCACCGGTCGCGAATTTCGGCAGCCAGTACTCTTTCTGCTTGTCCGTGCCGAAGCGCTGGACGATCTGCGCCATCATCAGGTGGGAATTGAAGATGCCGGTCAGGCTCATCCACTCCTCGGCGATGCGCGTCACGATCTTCGCATAGGTCGACGCGGTGAGGCCAAGGCCGCCATATTCAGGATCGATCAGCGCCCCGAACAGGCCGAGCTCTTTCATGTCCTCGACGAGATCTGTGGGATACTCGTCATCATGCTCAAGCTGCATGGCGACAGGTTTCACCTTCTGCTCCAGCCATTTCTCAATGGCGTCGAGCATCATGCGCTCTTCTTCGGCTGCCTCGTCCATGTGTTGCGTATCGGCCATCATCGGGCTCCTAGTAGGTGTCGATCTTGTCTTCGACGGCATTGCCGCGCGCCGGGATCAACATGTTGCGCTTGAACGTGCACACCATGGTGCCGTCCTGATTGTATCCACGGGTCACAATGCTCACGATGCCCTGCCCGGGACGGCTTTTGCTCTCGCGTTTCCCGAGCACTTCGCTCTCGCCGTAAAGCGTGTCACCGGCGAAGACGGGGGCGGTGAACTTCACCTCGTCCATGCCGAGATTGGCGATGGCTTTCTGGGAGCAGTCGGTGACGCTCATCCCGATGAGCAGCGCGAGCGTGTAGGGGCTGACGACGAGATTCTTCTTGAACTCGGAGGCGGCCGCGAACTCCGTGTCGAAGTGCATTGGGTGGGTGTTCAGCGTCAGCAGTGTGAAGCTGTGATTGTCGTATTCGGTGACCGTCTTGCCGGGGCGATGCTCATAGATATCGCCTTCGTGAAAGTCTTCGAAGTACCGTCCGAAAGTCTCCCGGTATCGGTTCGGGCCGACCTCTTTCCAGTTCTGAACCATTCCTGTTGTCTCCTAGTGTCCGGCTTGAGCCAGCGTGCGTTCCGCAGCGAGTATGACGGGGCGGTCGACGAGCTTGCCATTGTGCAGCACAGCCCCGCCCTTTGCGTTTTCGAGTGATTTGATGATGGCGCGCGCGTCCTCGACTTCGCTGTCAGAGGGCGTGAAGACCGTATTGACGGAGGCCACCTGGCTCGGATGGATGCAGGCGCGTCCGGAGAACCCCATGGAGCGGGCTCTCCGGGTCTGAGTGGTCAAGCCGCCTTCATCCTTCACATCGAGGAAGGGGACGTCATAGGCTGGCACGCCGGCTGCGCCGCAGGCTGCCGTAATCGTACCGCGCGCCACGAGCATGGCGTCCCAGTCGGTGAGGTCCGCGCCAAGGCTTGCGGAGAAGTCCGCACCACCAAAGAGCACACCGCCCCTTGCCTCTTTTGCGATATCAAACGCCCGGCGCAGTCCACGACCGCTTTCAATCAGGGCGATCACCGGGATCTGGCCACCCAGCACCTCATTGACGATCTCGACGTCCACGCCGGTTTCAGCTTTGGGGACCATCACGAAGTCCGGCCGGGCATTGCCGGCCGTTAGTGCCCCGAGGTCGCGGCATCCATCGCCCGAGCGCGGGCTGTTCACGCGAACGCCGGCGATCACGCCGTTGGCCCGCGCTTCAAGCCAATCAAGGGACTGACTGCGCGCTGTGTCCTTGTCCGCCGGCACCACGGCATCTTCAAGGTCGATGATGATCGTATCCGCACCGCTTGCGGCGGCCTTGTCGAAGCGGTCCGGGCGCGCACCGGGCACAAAGAGGAGCGAGCGAAAAGTGTGTGTCATGGAGATGTCCGAATTTGTCCGGACAAATTAGGTCGAATGCGTCGTCCCGTCAAACGAAACCACGCTGGCCGCCGGCGACGGCTCCAGTTCTGTCAGCAGGGTCGAGTTCCAGAGATTGAGGAAACCGAACATCGCAATGACGGAAACAATCTCGACGATCTCGCCTTCATCGAAGTGCTGTCTCAGCCGGTCGAAGTCCTCGTCTTCTGTTTCATTGGGCACGACGCCGGCTTTCATGGCGAGATTAATCGCGGCGCGTTCGGCGTAATCGAATAGCGGGCTATCCTCAAACGACCAGACCGCTTCGATCTTTTCGGCAGACACGCCGTGCGTTTTTGCGCCATGGGCTGCATGAGCCGAGCAATAGAAGCAGCCTGCCGCCTTTGACGCCGCCTCCCCTATGAGGCGTTTGAGCCCCGCATCCACTTCGCCCGGGCCATAAATGGCACCGACCAGCCCTGCCATGGCTTTGAGCAAAGCCGGACGACGCGCCATGACGAGGGAATCGTTCGGAACGAACCCCATCAGGTTTTCAGCGAAGGCAATCATCTCCCGCGTCTCCGCGTCGAG
>JBCBTR010000040.1:0-13514 GCA_039818545.1 Pseudomonadota bacterium | reverse complement strand
GATCGGCGCAACGCCCTTCACAACGGACCTCCTGAAAGCCCTTGCGCGGCGTGATATCCACCCCGTCCTCGATGCACTGTGGCTGGAAAGCTATCGCGATGCCCGTGAAAGCGCAGGTCGGGTCGTCGTTCGCGCCGACCTGTCGCGCCCGATCAAGGGCCGCGGCGTTCTCCTGCTGGATGATGTCTTTGATACCGGGCGCACGCTCGCCTTTGCCAAAGCGCATTTGCTCGCCAAGGGCGCACGAGACGTCATCACCTGCGCCCTTGCCCGCAAGCCATGGGCCCCGGAAGGTGACGAGAATGTCGATATCCACGCCTTCGACGCACCCGGGCGCTTTCTGGTGGGCTATGGGATGGATGATGCCGGCAAGTATCGCGGCCTGCCCTATATTGGCGCGCTCGACTGACGAAAAACGGCGCGCCCTGTAAGGACGCGCCGTTCGTTCAGTCCATGATGTCAGGACGCTTAGGCAGCTTTACCTTTTTTGCCCTCAATCAGTTGCGGTTTCGACGGAGCATCGCTCGTCCCACCGATTTCGATCTTGCGGGGCTTTTTGGCTTCCGGCAGCTCGCGCACCAATTCGATGCGAAGCAGGCCGTTATGCAGGGCTGCAGCTGTCACGATAACGTGATCGGCAAGCTGGAAGCGGCGAACAAAACCACGCTCAGCAATGCCACGATGAAGGAATTCGCGGGTATCGCCCTCTTCCGGGGCGTCCTTCTTGGCCGCGACCGTCAGCAGGCCTTCCTTGGTCTCGATATCAAGATCCGCTTCCGAGAAGCCGGCCACGGCAATCTCGATGGCGAACTCATCATCGCCGACACGCTCGATATTATAGGGCGGATAGCCCTGCGCGCCGTCGAGACGCGCGGCATTGTCGATCATGCTGGCCATGCGGTCGAAGCCGACCATGGTGCGGTACATGGGGGTAAGGTCTATGGTATTCATCAATACAGTCCTCTTAAAGCAACCGGAGGCCCATGCGGGGCCTCTGTTCGTAAATTCAGCACTCGAAGGTCCAACCCGTAAGCGGCGTTGGCGAATGCCGGTCGTCGACCCGCTTGGCGGCGTCGTGACACATGTTATGTGGTGACCCATCAGCCCTGTTCAAGAGAGCAAGAGGAGCTCCCAGATGAAGTTTCATTGGATGATTGCCGCCAGCGTTTTCGCCCTTGCAGCCTGCGGGGACGGCGGAACACCCGCACCAGCCGACGCGCCGGTACCGCCCGCTGCAGAGACTGCGGAATCAACCGACGAGACCCCCGCCCGCGATCTTGCCTGGGCCGCCGCAGGCGACTGGCGCAGCGAGGCCGTCAAAGCGCGAGATGAATGGCGCAACCCTGTCGAAACGCTGGAATTCTTCGAGGTCGAAGCAGACGAGACAGTTGCCGAAATCTGGCCGGGCGGCGGCTGGTACACCGAAATCCTCGGGCCTTATCTCAAGGAAGGCGGCGGACGCTTTGTTGCTGTCGGCTTCGACCCTGAGCGCAGCGAGTTCGCAGCCAATGCGATGGCCCGGTATGAGGAGTCCTATGTCTCCAGGCCGGACGTTTTCGGCGACATTATGGTGACGGCTTACACATCCGAAACGCCGCCTTTCGCCGAGGACAATTCGATCGACACAATCCTGACCTTCCGGAACGTGCACAACTGGATGGCGGGCGGGCACGAGACCAAGTTTTTCAGCGAGGCCTATGCTGCGCTGAAGCCCGGCGGCGTGCTCGGCGTGGTCGAACACCGCCTTCCCTCGACCGAGGAGCAAGACCCGCAGGCCCGGACAGGTTACGTCCATGAGGACTATGTCAAAACGCTGGCCACGAATGCCGGGTTTGAGTTTGCCGGCGCAAGCGAGGTCAATGCGAACCCTGCCGATACCGCAGATCATCCGTTCGGGGTCTGGACCCTGCCCCCGGTGAGCCGCACCGCGCCGCGGGACGGCGAGGCCCCGGAAGGCTTCGACCCGGCTCCCTATCTGGAGATCGGCGAAAGCGACCGCATGACGCTGAAATTCGTCAAACCCGCCGAGTAGCTTGTCGACCCGGCTGCTCTTCCCGACGCGTCTTTACGAGGCTGGCATCGGCGATACATCGCTGATCGCCGATCTAGAGGACGCGATCTGGATGCTTGAAGACGGCGACGAAGCCGGGCGGGCCTGGTGCGAGCGCGAAGGCTATGACGGGTACACCTCGTACGCCTCGCTGGATGATCTGCCGGACCGGGCAACCGCCTTTGCCAGCCTGAAGAACGTTCTTGATCAACAGGCGATAGCGTTTTCAAAAGACATCGGCTGGGACTTGTCCGGTCGCCGGCTGAATCTCGACTCGCTCTGGGTGAATGTCCTCGGCGAGGGCGGCACGCATTCGGGGCATATTCACCCCAATAGCGTAATCTCGGGCACGGCCTACATCTCGACCCCGGATGGTGCCGGAGCCCTGAAACTGGAAGATCCCCGCCTGCCCATGATGCAGGCCGCACCGCCGCTCAAATCAGACCCGTCCGAAGACCAGAAGCGCTTTATCTATGTGCCGCCGTCACCGGGTCTCGTCCTGATGTGGGAGAGCTGGCTCCGCCATGAAGTGATGCCGAACCGGTCCGAAGATCCGCGCCTCTCGGTGAGCTTCAATTATGCGCTGGAAAGCGGTTAACTGGCACACCACTCGCATGAGCGCCCCATTACGGGTTGACGGCGTGCGGCTGCAACGGCATCGCACGCGCGCAGCAGAAACACTCTGAAAGGTCCGCATCATGGACATCAGCAAGATCGCCATTGGTGAAAATCCACCCGATGATCTGAACGTCATTATCGAAGTGCCGCTGGGCGGTGAACCCATCAAGTACGAGATCGACAAACCGTCTGGCGCGATGTTCGTCGACCGGTTCCTCTACACATCAATGCGGTATCCCTGCAATTACGGGTTCGTGCCGCACACGCTCAGTCTTGATGGCGACCCGATTGACGTCATGGTGTTTGGCAATCGCGCCGTCGTGCCCGGCGCTGTCGTCCGTGCGAGACCAGTCGGTGTCCTGCTCATGGAAGACGATAGCGGTCAGGACGAGAAGATTCTCGCCGTGCCCCACCAGAAGCTGACCCGTTACTATGACAAGGTCGAGACCTATACGGACCTGCCTGAGATCCTGGTGGACCGGATTGTCCACTTCTTCAGCCACTACAAGGATCTGGAGCCCAACAAATGGGTCAAGGTTCAGGGCGTCGAAGGCGTCGAGACGGCACGTGAGCTGATCGAGAACGCTATCAAGCGCGCCTAGGCTGACGTGGAGCCCGGCGTCTGGATCGCGCTGATCGGGCTGTTCTTTGCGGGCGGCCTGACGCCCGGCCCTGCCGTGATGCTGGTCATGAGCGCCTCGCTGCGGCATGGCGTCGGACCTGCGATCCTGCCGGCCCTCGGTATTTCAACCGCAAATCTCGTCTGGATCGCGCTTGCGGCCTCCGGCGCCGCAGCTCTGGCAACCGCTTTTCCGGCCGCTTTTCTTGGCCTCAAGCTCGCCGGGCTTGGCTTCATCGCATGGCTCGCCTGGACGATGGCCACTCACGATCCCGGTACGGCGCGGGCGGCCGCCGAGAAAGCGCCGCGACGCGCCCTGCTCTATGCCAGGGGCTTTGGGCTGCAGCTCGCCAATCCAAACGCGCTCGTCTTTTTCGGAGCGATCCTGCCGGGCTTCTTTGACGCGTCACGACCGGTCATCCCGCAGGCCATGATCATCATGGCGACGGTCACGGCAACAGAAATGCTTGGCCTGACCGTCTACGCTGTCGCTGCAGATGCGATGAACCGGCGGTTTCGCTCCGCTGCGTTTACGCGTGTGTTCAACCGGGTCGCGGCCTCAGCCATGCTGATCGCTGCGGTCTTTGCCGTCTGGGCGACGAGCAGCTAGAAGCGCTCGGGCCTCAGCACTTCAACATCGGAAACGCTGACCACGCCAATATGGTCGCCGAGCAGGTCTTCGAGGCTTTCAAGACTCGCCGTGGTGCGGGCTTCATCCGCGATACAGATGATCATCACCATATCCCGGCTCGCCGACATGTCCGTGTCACGCTGCCAGCGATTGCCGCCGCCATAGCCTGCCAGCGCGGGAAGCACGGTGTAGCCCGTCACCCCCGATGTCTCGAGGACGCGGCAGGCACGCTTGTAGGCCATGCGCTCAATGATGAGCTCGATGCGTTTGCGATCGTGCATACCCGTCTCCTATCCGTTCAATAGCCTGGCGAGATAAATGTAGATCGGGATGCCAAGCGTGACATTGAAGGGGAACGTCACGCCGAGCGACAGCGTCAGATAAACTGATGGTCGCGCCTTCGGCAGCGCCAGCCTCATGGCAGCCGGGACGGCTATGTAAGACGCTGACGCCGACAGCGTGATCAGCAGCGCCGTATCGCCGACACCCATTCCAAGGACATAACAGATGCCAGCGGCGAGCGCGGCCGAGATCAGTGGCATGTACAGGCCGAAGCCAACTGTCGCCGCGTCCAGTTGACGCCACCCCTGCCGCAGGCCCCTGCCAGCGGACAGACCCATATCAAGCAGGAAGAGGCACAGGACGCCCTGGAACAGTCCGGTGAAGAATGGACTGATGGGCGCGGTCCCCTCCTCGCCCGCAATCCAGCCAATAATCAGCGCACCAACGAGAACGACGACCGACGCGTTAAGCAGGACTTCGCGCATAAGCTCACCGCGCTCCGAGCCTGCGACAGGGTCCTCACTGCGCCCGGCGCGGCCCGCCAGTACCAGCGCCGTGATAATCGCCGGTGTTTCCATAAGCGCCGCCACAGCGACCAAATGGCCTGAACTGTCGAGCCCCGAGAGCCGCACGGCCTCCGTCGCAGCGACAAAGGTGACGATTGAGATTGAGCCATAATGCGCCGCCGTTGCAGCCGCGTCCGTCCGGTCGAGCTTGCTGGTCAGGCGAAGCAGCACGAACGAGATCGCCGGAATAACGAAGGACAGGACAATACCTGCCAGCAGAACCAGGCCGATCTCCAGCGTCAGCGGGTTCTTGGACATTTCGACCCCGCCCTTCAGTCCGATCGCCATCATCAGGTAGATGGCGAGGCCTTTGGCAAACGCCTCCGGAACCGTCATCTGGGATCGAAGCAGCGCGGCTCCCATTCCCAGTACGAAGAAGAGGATAATCGGCGACAAAAGCGTCGAAATCGCAACGTCCATGAAAGTCCGCCCCCAGCGGGTCTACTCGTTGGCTTCGGAGAATAAGCCGGTTTGCGGATCGCGCCATTGCAATTGCGCCGTTGCGACCTCGAACCACGCCCCGCTCAGCTTCAGTCGCTCGTCCGCGACCGCATTCCGCACAAAGGGAAACGTCAGGAGATTGTCAATGGACTCACCGATGGCCTCTTGTTCGAGCGCCTTCTTCAACTCTTCAGCCGGTCGGTCGCTGCCAGCAGCGAGCACCCGGTCCCGCGCCGGTGCGGCGATCTCGACCCATGGCGCGATGAACTCGCCCACCGGTCCCTCATCGGCTGCGGCCAGGCATGCGGAAATCCCGCCGCAACCGGCATGACCCAGTACAATAATTGTACGCACTTCAAGCACACCGACCGCGAATTCGAGGGCCGCGCTGACCCCATGGAGCCCACCATCGACTTCATAGGGTGGCACAAGATTGGCCACATTGCGCACTTCGAACACTTCGCCCGGCTTGGCGTCGAAAATGGCGACAGGATCAAGACGGCTATCAGCGCAGGCAATCACCATTGTATGCGGTGACTGGCCCGAGCCGAGCTGGCCATAGAGGTTTTGCTGGTCGACATACCGTCCAGACAGGAACCGGGCATAGCCCGCTCTGAGTTTCTCAAGGCTGCGATCCGGCATAGCGCCTCGCCCTCTTTCTCGTTTCGCCCCGATATCTGTCGTAAAGCGCTCGCGTTGAAAAGCCCATAGACCAAACGCTTCGTTCCATGTAAGCCCCAGACTGATCTGTATGATCGTGAGAATTTGGCCAGGGAATGCGTGGATGTCCGAACCGGAAACGAAGACGAAGCCCCGAAGGCAGGGACCAAAGCGAAGTGAAACCTCCAAGGCCGCGATCCTTGAAGCGACTCGCGAGGAGATGATCGAAAACGGGTGGCGCGGTTTCAGCGTTGATGGCGTGGCCCGGCGCGGTCGGGCGTCCAAGCAGACAATCTATCGCTGGTGGCCCTCCATAGGGGCCATGTGCGTGGATGCTGCGATCGCCCTGATCCCAGACGCTCCCGGCGGTGTACGGGATCCGGTCGAGCGGATCACGGCGCTGATCCTGCCGATCGAGGCCGCCGCCCGGATCGGCAGCGGGCATTATGTTCTGCGGACCGCCCTGCTCGCGGCCATTGATGACGAAGATGCCGGCGAGAAATGGCGCTCATGGCAACAAGACCAGATTCGCGCCCCACTTCGAATGGTGCTGGCAGAGCTCGCCGCCAAACATGTGATACGGCGCGACTGGGATATCGATGATGCGCTGGAAACCCTGATCGGACCGCTCTGGCATCGGCTGCTGATTTCCAGAGGTCCGCTGAAGGAAGGCTACAGCCTTGCGCTGGCAACCCGCATGCTTGCAGCCTTTGCCGACGAGTAGCGGCTAACCGAGCGCCCGGCGAACGGCCTTGCCGGCACTGCCCGTCTCGATCTGGCCGGGATAGCGTGTCTTCAGGGCAGACATGCAACGGCCGATATCTTTCAGCTTTGACGCTTCAAGGTCTTCGACCACAGCGCGGACCGCATTTTCCAAAGCCTCACCGGTCAATGGCTGAGGCAGGAACTCCTCGATCACGGCCAGTTCTTCACGCTCACGTTCGGCATCCTCAATCCTGCCCGCTTCGTCATACTCACGGGCAGAGACTTCGCGCTGGGCGGCCATGGTCTCGAGAACCTGACGAACCGCTTCTTCCGGGCAGCCCTCGCAATCGCCACGCGATCGCGCGCTGACATCGCGATCCCGCACAGCACACTGCACAAGACGCAGGGTTGCTGCGCGGATGCCATCGACATCCTGCGCCTCAGCGGCTTCAAGAGCCTCTTCCAGTCGGGCCTTGAAGCCCGGTTCTTTGACTTGTGCTGTGTATGCCATGTCCATCTTACCGATGATGCTTGACGCGCCTCACGCGAACCATTTATCCCCGGCTGGTTTGCCGACCCAGTCTTAATATAGGGTTGGCCGCAGCCAGAAGGAGGACTCCTATGTCCGCGGCCATAGTGAATCAAGGCGAAAAAACGGCAACAGGGGCGATCGCCCTTGCGGACGGCACGGTTTTCCTGGGTGAAGGAGCCGGTGCGAACGGCATAGCCGTCGGCGAATTGTGCTTTAATACTGCAATTACAGGGTATCAGGAGATTCTGACGGATCCCTCCTATGCTGAACAAATTGTATTGTTCACTTTCCCCCATATCGGGATTGTCGGTGCAAATTCCGAGGATCATGAGCACAGCAGTCCCCCTGCAAAAAAAGCAGCACGAGGGGCCGTTTTTCGCCAACCGATCACGCCGCCCTCGAATTTTCGGGCAGAAGACCATTTCGATGCCTGGCTGAACCGGAAAGGCATCATCGCGGTCTCTGGCGTCGATACACGCGCATTAACGAAGCGGATTCGCGAAGCCGGCATGCCGAAATGTGCGGTCGCCCATGCTCCGGACGGCAATCTGGATATTGAGGCGCTGATCGCTTCCGCTCAGGCCTGGGCCGGGCTCGAGCACGCCGACCTCGCAGCAAACGTCTCCTCAGATGCCGCGTACGACAATTCGGAACGCTTGTGGGCCCTTCAGGGTGGATATGACGACGTGACCGATGCGGCATTCCACGTGGTTGTCATGGATTTTGGCGTGAAGAAGAACATCCTGCGCAATCTCGCCAGTGTCGGTGCCCGGGCGACAATCGTCTCAGGGGACGCCTCCATCGAGCAGATCACAGCGCTCAATCCGGACGGCGTGGTGCTGTCCAATGGCCCCGGCGATCCTGCAGCGACGGTCGAGCGCGCTGGCACCACCATCAGCGCTCTGATCGAGAGTGGTTTGCCGCTTCTGGGGATTTGCCTTGGCCACCAGTTGCTGGCGCTGTCGCTGGGCGCGAAGACCATGAAAATGGCGCAGGGCCATCATGGGGCAAACCACCCGGTGCTCGACCTCGAAACCGGCAAGGTCGAAATCGTATCGATGAATCACGGCTTCACCGTTGATCCGCAAAGCCTGCCCACAGGCGTGGAGGAGAGCCACCGATCTTTGTTCGATGGTACAAATTCCGGTCTTCGAATTAAGGGAAAACCCATCATCAGCGTGCAACATCATCCCGAAGCCAGCCCCGGCCCGCAGGATAGTTTCTACCTGTTCCGGCGGTTTGCGAAACTGATGAAGGATACAGGCCGTGGAACACGTCGAGATCAAGCCGGATGATGCTCAAATTCTGACTGTGCTGACCGCGCAGGGCGACACCGATCTCAACGCGCCGCGTCACACGCTCATGTATTTCTATCCAACGAAGAAATTCTTTGGCCGGAAAGCTTCGCTTGAGCCGGTCGCCGATGCGCTGGCGACACAAGGCTGGGCGGTCACGACACTCAGCAGCAAGGTTCTCGTCGCAGAGGCCCAGCAAGCGGCTGACAAGGTCACAGTCGCCCGGAGAACAGCCTGGGCTGAAGATCTCGCCGCACAGTTCGACGTCGATTTTGATGGCTGGGAATGCGCCGTTTACCAGGCGGACGCCGCCTAGCACCGCCGGAAACCACAAGCATCAAGGCGGCTGCCATGACAGCCTGACGGTCGTCTGCAGGCTATCCCCCGCTCCCCGGACAGAGAGCGCCTCTCGCGCCCGCAACAAGCGCGCCGTCCTCAAACTCTTATCCGAAACGAAAAAGGCGGCCCGCAGGCCGCCTTATCGCTCAATCTCTGGGAGAAGGAGACTAAACGATGAAATTCACTGCGCCGTAGGACGCTGCAACAATGGCAGCGGTCAGCGGCAGGGCGGCCAGGATCGCGATGAAGTTCCGGCCTTGGTCGGTTGCGGTGGAGAGGGTCATTGGCTTGGTCCTTCTTGGGTCTCGTCAACGGCTGTTTGCCGCCGATGAACCTCATATAGGTCAGGCCTGATCAGAAATCAATGAATGATTTGATTTTTATTCAGCGCTCAATGTTTCGGGTGTCCGGGCACGGGCATCCACACCCTGCGCAAGGCCAGCCAGAACAAGGTCCATGACGCCGTTATACTCCCGGCGAAGCTTTTCGATGGTGAGCCTTGTAAACAGCTGGGGGTAACGGAATTTCATCGTTGCGGTCTGGATCATTTCGGCGGTGTAGGCCGGGTCAGCGATGGGCGCGAAGACGCCCTCGGCCACACCGTCTTCAAGGATCTTCACGAGGTGAATACGCTCCTGTGCCAGTTCTTCATTGGCAAAGAGAGGCCGCTCTTCTGACAGGACTTCGGCGACCTCGAGGATCTTTGCGTCCTTGTCCAACTTGTCGAAGGTCGTCTCCATCTCATATTCGATAATCTCACGGAGGCGATCTTTTGCAGGCGCTGATTTTCTTGCAATTTTTGCTTGGTCCTGATGGATTTCCATATTGAACTTCCGGGCCATCGCCTCGGCAATATCGACCTTGGACGCGAAGAACCGATAGATGTTCCCCGCCGACATCCCACAATCCTTAGCAATCTCGGACATGGTTGTTTTTGAATAGCCATAGTGCGAGATGCGCTCCATGGCTGCTTTCAGGATACACTCGCGGGTGTCGCTCTTTTCACTCATATGCCAACCTCATGTCACACCACAGTTTAGAGAAATTGTCTGAACAATCAATGATTCCTTCAATCTCAAATTCGAGAGCTGCTTTTGACTGCCTTTAATCACATCGCCGTTCTCGGAGCCGGGGCCTGGGGAACCGCCCTCGCCTACACCGCTCATGAGGCCGGTCGAACGGTCTCTGTCTGGGCCCGCGAAACCGACGTCGCCGAAGCGCTCAGCGCCGGCCGGGGCAATCCCGTTTATCTCCCTGATACGCCCCTGCCCGTATTCAACGCCTCAGATGACATTTCGATCCTCGCCGGGGCCGATATGGTCCTTGCCGTCGTGCCGGCACAGTTTGCCCGCGCCACCTTCGAAGCTGCCCGCCCCCATATCGCGGACGGAACACCGGTTCTGTTGTGCGCCAAGGGGATCGAGCAGGACACGCTGACCTTGATGACTGACGTGCTCGCCGAAACCCTGCCGGCGGCGGTGCCCGCTGTTCTGTCAGGCCCATCTTTCGCCGCGGACGTTGCCCGCGGCCTTCCAACGGCCGTTACGCTCGCCTGCAAGGATGAAGCCTTGGGTCAGGCCCTGATGACCGCGATCGGTCGGCCCGCTTTCCGGCCCTACTGGTCTGATGACCTGATTGGGGCCGAGGTTGGCGGCGCGGTAAAGAACGTCCTCGCCATTGCCTGCGGCATGGTTGAGGGGCTGGCGCTCGGCAAGTCGGCCCATGCCGCTTTGATTGCACGCGGATTTGCCGAAATGACGCGGCTCGGCACCGCCATGGGTGCCAGGCGCGAAACGCTGGCCGGGCTGTCCGGACTCGGCGACCTCGTCCTGACCTGCTCCTCCCCGCAATCGCGGAATATGAGTTTCGGCAAGGCGCTTGGCGAAGGCCGCCATGCCAGCGACATTCTCGGCGAGCGCAAGGCTGTGACAGAAGGAGCCGCCACGGCTCCGGCGCTTGTCGCCCTCGCCGACCAGCGCGGCGTCGATATGCCGATCTGCTCTGCGGTGAACGCGATCCTGTCAGGGGCTGCCACCGTCGATGATGCGATGCAGGCCCTGCTCGCGCGCCCATTCAAATCCGAACACTGAAGGAAAGCACATGCCTCACTTTCATCTCTACGCGGTCGACAAGGCCGGCGCGCTCGATACGCGTATGGCGAACAGGACCGAGCATCTGGAATGGGCCGGTTCCCATGCCGACAAGATCCTGATGGCCGGGCCGATGTTTGCTGAGGACGGAGAGACCTTTGCCGGGTCCGCCTTCGTGCTGGAGATGGCGAGCCTCGAAGCGGTGAAAGCATGGGCCGCGGAAGATCCCTACGCCAAGGCCGGATTGTTCGAGCGTGTCGAAATAAGACCCTTCAGATGGGCCATCGGGAGCGGTCCCGGCGACTGACTGCGCTGTCATCGCAGATTGTCCAACGCTGTCATCACTTTGGTCCCTTAAGCCCGGTGTTCAAAGGTGATTTAGTCCGTTATCGAAGCATCGATTCTGGCCTGCAATATGCAAGTCGAACTCGGAATCCGGTCCGGAACGGGTCGGTGGGGATCAAAAGGAAGATCAATGTTGAGTAGCGAGAACGCTCTGTCGGACCTGGGCATCAGCGCGGCGACCATCCGCAAGAACCTCAAGGAAGCGCCGCTTTACCAGCTGGCGGTTCAACACGCCGAAGGCGAAGTCGCTGCCGGCGGGCCGCTCGTCGTGAAGACCGGCCAACACACCGGGCGCTCTGCGAAAGACAAATTCACTGTCCGCGATGAAACCACCGAGAATTCTGTCTGGTGGGACAATAACGCATCCATGACGCCCGCTCACTTCGACGCGCTCTGGGAAGATTTCAAGTCACACGCCAATGGTATGGACCTCTATGTCCAGGAACTGTTCGGCGGCGCGGATCTCGACCACCGCCTTCCCGTCCGCGTGGTCAACGAGTTTGCTTGGCACTCCCTGTTTATCCGTCACCTGCTCCGTGTGCCGACAGAAACCGAGTACGAGACTTTCGAGCAGGAATTCACGATCATCAACCTGCCAAGCTTCCGCGCTGATCCTGCGCGTCATGGCACGGTGTCCGAAACCGTCATTGCCGTGAATATCGCCAAGCGCCTCGTCCTGATTGGCGGCACCTCTTATGCGGGCGAGACGAAGAAATCTGTCTTCACCATCCTGAACTACCTGCTGCCCGCAAAAGGCGTCATGCCGATGCATTGCTCGGTCAATGATGGCGGCAACAATGACGCTGCGATTTTCTTTGGCCTCTCCGGCACCGGCAAAACGACTCTGTCCGCCGATGCCAGCCGGACGCTCATTGGCGACGATGAGCATGGCTGGTCCGAAAATGGCCTCTTCAATTTCGAGGGCGGCTGTTACGCCAAAATGATCAAGCTTAGCGAAGAGGCCGAACCGGAAATCTTCGCCACCACCAAACAGTGGGGCACCGTGCTTGAGAACGTTGTGATGGATCCCGTCACGCGCGAGCTCGACCTCGATGATGGCTCACTGGCGGAAAACTCCCGCGGAGCCTATCCGATCTCTGCGATCGAGAACGCTTCCGAGACCGGCCGTTGCGGCCAGCCGAAAAACCTCGTCATGCTCACCTGCGATGCCTTTGGTGTCATGCCCCCTATTGCCAAGCTGACGCCCGCTCAGGCGATGTACCATTTCCTGTCCGGTTACACCGCGAAGGTCGCTGGCACCGAAAAGGGCGTCACGGAACCAACAGCCACCTTTTCCACCTGCTTTGGTGGCCCGTTCATGCCGCGCCACCCTTCGGAATACGGCAACCTGCTGCGTGATCTGATCGCAAAGTACGATGTCGACTGCTGGCTCGTCTCAACGGGCTGGACAGGCGGCCCCCATGGCCAAGGCTCACGCATGCCGATCAAGGCGACACGCACCCTGCTCAACGCCGCCCTTGATGGCTCTCTCAAAGATGCCGAGTTCCGTAAGGACGAGACCTTCGGTTTCCTCGCTCCGACCGCTCTGGCAGGTGTGGAGGCCGACATCCTCGACCCACGCCGCACATGGAGCGATCCTGCGAAGTATGATGAGCAAGCCGCGAAACTGGCCGAGATGTTCGTTGAGAACTTCAAGGTCTACGAAGCTCATGTCGATGCCGATGTTCTGGCGGCTGCCCCGAAAGTGCACACCTTCGCCTAACAGGATTTAGACGCAAAACCGAAGAGACCCGGCCTTGGTGCCAGGTTTCTTTTTGGCAGCAATTCATGTGATCGTTTGTTTACTTAATTCCCCAAAACTCACTATTCTTGGTTGATATTCGAGAGAATTCTACCATGCCAAAACCGTTCGATCCCTCCCATGCCAAGCGGTTCATTTGCCTGGTGCTTTTCTTCGATGCCATGGGCGTCGGCCTGATCCTGCCCGTCATGCCGGAACTGATCCGGGAGCTGTCAGACCGGCCTGTCGAAGATGCCGCGCGCATTGGCGGGTACCTGTTACTTTGCTTTGCAGGCATGCAGTTTCTCTGCGCGCCGCTTCTTGGGGCGCTGAGTGACCGGTTCGGGCGACGGCCTGTCCTACTGCTCGCCCTGCTTGGGTTCAGCGCAGACTATTTCCTGATGGCGATGGCACCGACGCTCGGCTGGCTGTTTGCCGCGCGACTGGTCTCGGGCATCTTCGGAGCGACCTACCCCGCTGCGACGGCCGCCATGGCAGACATTTCGTCCCCAGGGCAGCGGGCAGGAGATTTCGGTCTGGTCGGCGCGTCGATTGGGCTCGGCTTCGTGGTCGGGCCGGCCTTTGGCGGATTGCTGGGCG
>JBCBTR010000039.1:0-13519 GCA_039818545.1 Pseudomonadota bacterium | reverse complement strand
GTCCTCATCCTGAGCCTGTCGAAGGATGGCGGCGGGAGAGATCGGTCGGCTTGGCCATCCTTCGACAGGCTCAGGATGAGGATGGGGCGGGGTGTGGGTGCGTGTTTCCGGTCTTGCAGCTGACCGCATCAGAGATGGGCCCTCAGATGGCCGGTGGCCATCGAGGGTGACGCGGGTGGAGCGTGTGGCTTGTACATTCAGGGACGGGATGAAGCGCGCTCACACGATCCGGTGGCCGTGTCGTTTTAGCAGGATGAAATAGGCTGCGAACAACCCAAGAAAGACGATATCGCCGACAATCACCACAATCGCGAAGGAAGAGGTCCAGCCATTGAGGTGCATAAATAACAGGTTCAATGCGAACAGCGCTTTGCCGGTCCCGCCCATGAGAACAATGCCCGTATGGCGCACGGGATTGATCGCAACGAGCAGGAAGCCGAACCCATAAAGAAAGGCTGTTCCCCACGCGCCGCGATAGACAGCCACCATCACCGGATCGGTGAGGTCGCGGCCGAACTCCCGCTCGAACATGCCGACTGTATCCATCAGCCCCGGGAGAGCCCCGGCAAAATTCCAGATCGCAGAAACAATGAAAAGAACGCGCAGAAGGGTCAGCGCACGCGTGTTGAGCTCGGTCATCTTTATTTATCCTGTAATTGTGCTGTCTGCGGCGCAGGTATTCGGGTCCAGATCTGCTCGCGACAGCCCGGTCCGAGGCAGCCTTTCACGCGAAGCCGGTCGCTTGAAATGAGATTGAGCGAGGACTGAAAGGTTTGCCCCGTCGCCGGGTTGTAGAGGCGACCGTTTTTCCAGCCCTCTGCCTTGCGCGAATATCCCCAGAGAATGGGCAGGCCGTTCAGGCGGCGATGCCGAAGCTCCGCATCGCGATTGTTCTCATCATGGGTCCGCCCACGGACAATGTCCGGGCCTGCCGAAACGAGAAAGCCGCACGGCGACCCGTCTCCACAGTCTTCAATCCTGACCTCGGCGCTGTGCCGCACGGTGCGCCAGTCACCCACGATTTCGGGCCCCTCACTGGCACTGGCCGGGCCGGAACACGCAGCAAGCGCCAAGGTCATCAGTCCTGTCCGTCGGTGCATGGTCGCTGGCCCTTTATTAATTTATAACGCGTTATAATTAAATAGGCTGGCTGGTCAAGCGGGCAGAGTCGCTTAGGGTCGAAATGATGGCTGCACCGAAAACCCCCGTCGCCCGGCCCCGTGGGCGGCCTGCTCTCTCGGATGACAAACTGGATGATATGCGCCGGCATATTGCCGACTGCGCGCTGCGCTTGTTTCAGGATAACGGCTATGACGCAGTCTCCATGCGCCGGCTCGCCAGCGAGGCGGGATGCACCGTCATGACGCTGTATCGGTACTTCGACCGGAAGATCGACATTCTGCGCCAGATCTGGGCCGAAGTGTTCGCCGACCTGTTCGACCAGCTCGACCAGATTGCCGCTCGTGAAGAAGATGCGGCGGTGCGGCTACAGGCGATTGCGTTCGGTTATGTCGATTTTTGGCTGAAACACCGCGACCACTATTTCCTCGTCTTCATGTCGAGCGGCGTGTCGCAGCCGGATGTCAGCGTCTTCGTCGATGATGACAAAGTGGTGGAGCGGTTCAGCCTCATTCAGGACAGTCTCGCCGAAGCGCTCAGCCCGAAATCGAGTGCAGAGGAGATTGCCCTGAAAACACAGCTTCTCCTCTGCGCGCTCAACGGCATCGCGCACAATCTGATTACGATCAGCGCCTATCCATGGGCGGAACCGGAAGCCCTTGTCCGCGCCGCCGTCTCCGGGACTCTCAAAGCCTGATCATTGAGATGCGCCCGACGCGCAAAAGAAATAGCCCCGGCGCGAACACCGGGGCCATTCTTGTTTCAGACGACAGGCTGAGGGCGCTAGCCCTGTTTCAGCTCTTCGAAGGAGACCGTCTTGTCGACGCGAACATCCTGCGGCAGACCGAGCACGCGCTCTGCAATGATGTTCTTCAGGATCTCATCCGTGCCGCCAGCAATGCGCAGGCCGGGGGCCCACATGAAGCTTTGCTGGAAAATCGCATCGGACGGGGCCTGATCCGGATCATTGATGAGGCCGTAATGGTCCTGCATCTCGATGGCCGAGTTGCAGATATCCTGCAAATGGTTCGCCGTGATGATCTTGCCGATGGAGTTTTCCGGGCCCGGCGTTTCGCCGCGTGACAGCGCCGTCTGTGTCCGGAACTTTGTCAGCTTGTAGCCCTGCGCCGCGACATACCAGTCAGCGAGTTTCTCGCGGAAGGCCTGATCGGACATGGTGCCCGCTTCCTTGGCGTAATTCATGATCTCGCCCCAGTCCGGGCCGGGCGATCCGCCGACGGCGAGACGCTCATTCATCAGCGTGACGAGCGCGACTTTCCAGCCCTGCCCGACTTCGCCGAGACGGTCGGCGTCCGGAATGCGGACATCGGTGAAGTAAACCTCGTTGAACTCGCGGCCGCCGGACGCTTGATGGATCGGGCGGGCTTCAACGCCTTCCTGCTTCATGTCCACGATGAACATGGTCAGGCCCTTATGCTTGGGGACCGACGGGTCGGTCCGCACAAGGAGGATGCCGTAATCGGAATAGTGCGCGCCTGAAGTCCACACTTTCTGGCCATTGATCACCCAGTCATCGCCATCCCTGATGGCCCGGGTTTTCAGGCCGGCAACGTCCGACCCGGCAGAGGGCTCGGAGAAGAGCTGGCACCAGATTTCCTCGCCATGGAGGGCTTTCTGGACGTAGCGCTTCTTGTGTTCATCGGAGCCGAACGCGATGACGGTCGGGATGCACATGCCAAGGCCGATGGCGAACGGGCCGGTGGGCGCGTCGAACTTGCCCTCTTCCTGCCCCCAGATGACCTGCTGCATGGGCGTACCGTCACGGCCGCCCAGCTCTTTCGGCCATGTGATCTTGGCGTAACCGTTCTGCGCCTTGATGTTCTGCCAGTCCTTGGCGCGCTTCAGAAGATTCTTGCGGTCTTCTGCCGTGGCGATCTTGTTGGCTGATTTCAGCGTCAGGTGTTTCTCTAGAAAGGCGCGCGCCTCGGCGCGGAATTCTGCTTCTTCGGGGGTGTCGTTGAAGTCCATGATAGTTGTCCTTCCTATGCCGCGTTCTTCAGTTCGAGAGCTTTGACGAGTTTTTCTTTCCAGACTTTCGGCGCACCGGCCTGAACGGCCAGCAGCTTTGCCCGGCGATAGAAGAGGTGGCAGTCCACCTCCCAGGTGAAGCCCATGCCGCCATGGGTCTGAATGTTTTCCTTCGACGCGTACCAGTACGCTTCCGAGGCTGCGAGGCGCGCCGCAGCCGCCGCTTCCGGCAGCTCGGTGGCATTGGTGGAGAGCGCCCACGCGCCATAATAGGCGTTGGAGCGGGCGACCTCGTTCTTCACATACATCTCGGCGAGCTTGTGCTTGATCGCCTGATTGCCGCCGATCGGACGGCCAAAGGCGTAGCGCTCCTTGGCATAGTCGGTTGCCATGTCGAGGCAGCGGGACGCGCCGCCAAGCTGCTCAAACGCGATGAGGACGGCGACCCGGTCCATCAGCTGAGCGGCAAGGTCTGCGCCCTGGCCGGCTTCGCCGAGGCGTTCGGCCTTTGCGCCCTTGAAGGTCAGCTTGGCGTGAGAGCGGGTGGGCTCCAGCGTTTCAACCGTTTCGCGGGTGACGCCATCGCCGGAGAGGTCGACGAGGACGAGGCTCGCGCCGGAGCCCTCTTTGGCGAGGACCACGGCATGGGTGGCGACATCGCCATCGGTGACCGGGATTTTCGTACCGTTGAGGGTTCCGCCGTCGAATGTGGTGGTGAGTTTTGAGACCTGCGGGTCGCCGGGGCCTTCGCTGGCAGCGTAGCAGCCGACCACGTCACCAGAGACAACGCCCGGGAAAACGGCGGCCTGCTGGGCCTGCGAGCCGGCAAGCTTCAGCGCTTCGGTAAAGAAGTAGGCGGTGGAGGCGAACGGCACGGGCGCAAGCGCGCGGCCCATTTCCTCGGCAATCACGCAAAGCTCCAGCATGCCGAGGCCCAACCCGCCATGCTCTTCGGGGATCGCCGTGCCGAGCCAGCCCATCTCCACGATTTTCTTCCAGACACCTTCATGGTGGCTCATATCGTCATCATTGAGGACTTCGCGGACATGCTGGGTGGTGCATTCGGCGGTGAGGAATTTCTGCGCCTCGTCGCGCAGGAATTTCTGGTCTTCGGAGAAATCGAAGTTCATGAACGTCTGGCTCCCGGCCCATCAGGGCATTTTCTTGAGTTTCTACCACAAGAATAGCTGAGTTGACGCGCACGGAAAGGTCTCACGCAACGTCAATGAATTTCGGGTCTGAGAAATTTGCGGATACGCGTTCACCATCGCCTAAACTTCTTGTGTCACAAATTGGGAACCTCGACGGAGAGCCCCAATGGCCAAGGCCCTTTTCCACAAGTTGCAGCGAGTCTACGTAAAGCCGGTTGGCACGTGGGCACTCGTTGAGCGTGTGATCCCGCATTGGGTGAAAGACGTGCAGGAACCGCTGCGGGTGACGTATGATGTGGGCCTCGGGCGCGACTTTCAGGCCGCCGAGCTTGTTTCTGAAGCCGCCATGCGCGACGTCGATGAACTCGACTCCGAAGAACGTATCGGACAGGAAAACTGGCGTATCCTGCGCATGAAAAGCAAATGGCAGGGGGATGAAACCCGCAGCGCTCATCCGCATCCGGGAACCTTCCCTGTCATTGTCACCGATCCGCAGGACTGGGGCGGCTGGCGTGTGCCGGGGGCCGAATATGACCGCGATCCCTCACGGATCGAGCATCAGGCCCGCCTGATTGCCGCCGCGCCCGACATGCTGCGCCTGATCAAGAGCCTTGCCGATACGGCCAGCGAACAATCCGATGAGATGCCCACCGAGATCATTCCGGACCTCAAGCGCTGCTCATCCATTCTGCGCCAGATCTACGATATCAGTGACGAAACAGCCGCCGTCGCAGCCGAATAGTCAGCGCCGTGCAAAGCGGAGCGCGAGCACGCCGACGAACGCGCCCGCCGTGTTGGCGAGCTGATCCAGCCATGACGCTTCCCGCCCGACCGGCATAATGCCCTGCAGGAGCTCGATCGCGCCGCCATAAGCGGCGACACCGACTGCGATCATCAGCCAGGAGCGGGCCCGAAACGCCTCGGCGAACAGAGCCCCCAGAACAGCATAGGCGAGGACGTGGCGGACCTTGTCATTGAGACTGGCCATCACCGAGACATCCGAGGCTGGTGCCAGGGATGTAAAGGCGACAATCGCGGCAGCTGAGACTGCCAGCCCCACTATCCCATTTTTCACGAAGAAGGCGGCTGGTGTCATCGCTTGTTTACTGGCGCGCTGCGCCAGGCCCCTGTAAAGGAAGCCCTCCCGTCGTGAAGAGTCCAACAGCGACGACTCAAACACAAGGTTTTCCATGCGCACCGACACGCCGCCCCCCGTCAAACTCTCCGATTACGCGCCCTATCCGTTCGAAATCGACACTGTGACCTTGCGGTTTGACCTGACCCCGGACGCGACGCTGGTTGAAGCCGTGATGCAGGTGCGCCGGACCGGATCAGAGGCCGCGCCAATGCGGCTTGATGGCGAGATGCTGACGCTGAAGGACATCTCGATCGACAATCGCGCGCTGGATGAGAGCGCGTACACGATTGGCGACAACTTCCTGGAGATTGGCGAAACGCCGGATGCGTTCACGCTGCGTACGGTGGTCGAGATTGCACCGTCGAAGAATACGGCGCTGTCCGGGCTTTACATGTCTGCCGGGCGCTTTTGCAGCCAGTGCGAGTCCGAAGGCTTCCGGCGCATCACGTACTGGCCGGACCGGCCGGATGTGATGGCCAAATTCTCCGTCCGCATGGCAGCGGACAAGGCCGCCTATCCGATCCTGCTTTCGAACGGAACGCCGGGCGAGACAGGCGACCTTTCGGATGGCCGCCACTTTGCGGAATGGGACGATCCCCATCCGAAACCCTCCTATCTCTTCGCGCTCTGCGCCGGCGCGTATGACATCTATGAGGACACGTTCGAGACCGCGTCTGGCCGCAAGGTCGATCTGGCCATCCATGTCGATAAAGGCGAAGCCGACAAGGCGGCCTGGGCGATGGACTGCCTGAAGCGCTCAATGACATGGGATGAGGAGGTCTTCGACCGCGAATACGATCTTGGCGTGTTCAACATTGTCGCCGTGCGGGACTTCAATTTCGGCGCGATGGAGAACAAGGGGCTGAACATCTTCAACTCCGCCTATGTCCTCGCAGACGAAGCCACCGCCACGGACTTCGATTTTGAAGCCATTGAGAGCATTGTCGCCCACGAATACTTCCACAACTGGACCGGCAACCGCATCACCTGCCGGGACTGGTTTCAGCTGTGCCTGAAAGAAGGCCTGACCGTGTTTCGCGATCAGGAATTCTCGGCCGACATGCGTTCGCGCCCGGTGCAGCGGATCAAGGATGTCATTCGTCTCCATGCCCGCCAGTTTGCCGAAGATGCCGGGCCGCTCGCCCATCCGGTTCGCCCGGACAGCTATGCCTCTATCGATAATCTCTACACGGCGACAGTGTACGAAAAGGGCGCTGAACTGATCCGCGCGCTGAAGACCATGATCGGGCCTGAAGCCTTCAAGGCCGGCATGGACATCTATTTCGAGCGCCATGATGGCGACGCCGCCACGATCGAAGACTTCTATGCCTGTTTCGAAACCGCGACGGGCAAAGACCTGTCAGACTTCAGGGTCTGGTATGCGCAGGCCGGGACGCCTGCCGTCGGTCTTCGGGAAACATGGGATGAGACATCGGCGACACTTACCGTTTCGCTGAAACAGGTGACGCCCGCGACGCCCGGACAGGACGAGAAGCGGCCTGTGCCGATCCCGCTCGCCTGCGCCCTGCTGGATGGCGAGGGCGGACACATGGAGGCCGAAGGCTGGCCCGGCGGCGAGAAGCTGATTGTGCTTGAGGAGGCCGAGGCCTCGATCGAGGTGCGCCTGCCTGCCGGTTCGCCCCGGCCGATGCTTTCAGTCAATCGCGGATACTCCGCGCCGGTCACGATCCGCCGTGAGACCGAAGACCTGTTATCGTTCGCACGGGCCGAGACCGATCCCTACAATCGCTGGGAAGCGATCAACAAGGCGACGGGCATGGACATCCTGCGCCTGTCTGAAGACCCGTCAGAGGAACCGCAGTCCGAGCTTCTCGAAGCGCTTGCAAGCGCTACCAAAGCCGCGTCCAAAACCGACCCCGCCTTCGCCGCTCTGCTGCTGCGCCTGCCGCTGGCGAGCGACCTGATGATGAAGCGCGCACCGGCAGACCCGACCGCCCTTGAAGAGGCTCGCCGGACGGTGAAAACCGCGCTGGCGGCGCGCCTTGCCGATTGGACAAGCGCGATTGTCGATGCGCCCGCACCGGCCCCGTTTCGCCCCGATGCCGAACAGGCCGGGATACGAGCCCTGCGCGCGGCGGCTTCTGATCTTCTGTCTTACACCGCAGATGGTGCGCCGCGCCTGAAAGCACTGTTCGACGGGGCCACCAATATGACCGAGAGCCTCGCAACGCTGCGGGCGCTCTGCAACATGCCGGACGCCATGGAGCGTGCCGTCGCCGTTGAAGCCTTCTACGCCCAGTGGCGGACCAACCAGCTGGTCATCGACAAATGGTTCGGCGTGCTGGCTGGCACAGGGTCAGTGGCGGATGTCGAGAAGCTGATGGCGCATGCCGATTTCGATATGCGAAACCCGAATCGAGTCCGTTCCGTCATTGGTGTTTTCTCGGTTCAGAACATGACTGGTTTTCATCACAAATCCGGCGAAGGGCATGCGCTGCTCGCAAAAGCGGCGCGAGAAGCCGACAAACTCAACCCTGCATTGGCGGCGCGGTTGCTGACCGCCTTTGAGCAATGGAAACGGCTTGAGCCTGTGGCCCGCGAATCGGCAGAGAAAACCCTGCAAAATCTGAAGGAAGCGGCACTCTCCAAGAATGCGTCGGACATTGTGGCCCGAGCCTTAGATTAACGAATCGGCAATAAATATTAAGACTTGAGCAACGATTCGCTTCGTAGAAGAATCAGTCGCGTTAACGAACGTGATTCGGGGAATCGAACGGGGCTCAATCTTGCGCACCACATCGGCGACAGCGGAGGGCGACCAGACGGAGGCCTCGCGGCCGATCGTTCGGCCCGGTATTGCCCGCGGTCTGCTGGCGCTGATCGCTGTCATGGCCGTCGCACTTGCCCTGAAAGCCTGGGACGATCGCCAGCGCACGAACACCGCTGAAATCATTCTCCTGCAGACCGAAGCGGCGATGATCGCCGAGCAGCTCAGCGGCAAGGTTGCCACTGCGCGGATCGCCATCAGCCTCGCCGAACGGCAGGAGACCGGGCAGTCGCAGGCGGCATCCGCCGTTCCCGGGGTCGATGTCGTACTGCCGCTCAGCGATGCGATGCAGGCCCCCGTCGGCTCGCGCATGCGCGCCGCAGCTGACGCTGCTGTGGCCGCCCGGACCAATGACCGGCTGGCTGCGCTGACCTCAACCGGCGACATCCTGACTGTTGGCGACGCGGCGGCAGAGAACCCGCTTCTGGCGCTCGCTCCTTCCGAGGCATGGCTGCCCAGAACCGAAACAGGCCGACGCCTGCTGGTCCATGGCGCAACCACTGTCTCGACCGGCGACCCTGCACTCGCCGACAGTCCGCATGAAGGGATGAGGACCGGCTCGGCATTCGGTCCCGGGCTACAGGTTCATAGCCAGGCCTGCGCGCCCGTGCCTGCCGGACTTGCCACAGTCTGCGTGCGCTCGGCCCGGCCCCTCATTGCGCTGGACGACATTGTCAGCCTGATCATCTACGCCCTGCTCTTCGCCGCCCCGACGCTTGCCATTGTCAGCCTTGCCAATCGTGTGGCCGACAAACGCACGTTCGATGCTGCGATTAATGAGCAGCAGGATCAGTCTGCCCGCCTGCTCGGCCTTGTCGCGAATGGGGCCGCCATCGGCTACTGGGAAATGCTGGATGGCTTCGAGACGGTCGAGCTGAGCGAGAAGGCACAAGGGCTGCTCGGCATCGATCTGGAGCAGCCGATTACCTATCAGCGCCTCCTGCAATCTGTCGCGCCCGAAGATCAGGACTCCATGGTCGAGACGCTCAGCGAGGCGTCAGCGAGCGGTTGGGTGCAAGTCCGCTTCCGCGTCGACGGGATGCCGACCGAGCGCTGGGTCGAGATGCGCGGCGGGTTGTCTCCGGACGCCAATGAACATGCTGGCGCGCCGCCATCGGCTTATGGCGGGATCCTGCTCGACGTCACGCAGGAAGTGCTGGCGGAACGGCGGATCGTGGCAGCCGAGCGCCGGTTGCGCGGGGCCATCGAGAACTTCTCAGGCCCCTTCGCCCTGTGGGACCGGCGCAAGCGGCTGCTCTACTGGAACCAGGCCTATGCGGTGTCCTTCAAGCTGGAAGACACCCTGCGCGCCGGGATCAGCCACGACATGGTGACCGTGGCGCGGACAGCGGCGATCCAGCGCGAGCAGGTCTCCGAGGATGACACCAACACCACGATCTATGCCCTGAAATCCGGCCAGTGGATCAAGATGGTGGAGCGGGCGACCTCCGATGGCGGGCTGATCACCGTGGGCGTCGATATCACGGACAATATCCACTCCGAGCAGCAGCTGACCCGTCAGAAGCAGAAGCTGCACGTTCTGGTCTCCCAGCTGGAACGCTCCGAGGGGCGCGCTGGTGAACTCGCGCGCAAGTATGGGGAAGAAAAGACCAAGGCAGAGTATGCCTCAAAGACCAAGAGCGCCTTCCTTGCGAATATGAGCCACGAGCTGCGCACGCCACTGAACGCCGTCAACGGCTTTTCGGAAATGCTGGTGAACGAGCTTTACGGCCCGCTTGGCGACCCTCGCTACAAGGAATACGCCAACGACATTCTGACCTCCGGCCAACACCTGCTCGACATGATCAACGAGATTCTCGACATGGCGAAAATCGAGGCCGGAAAGATGACCATCGATCCGCGCCCGATCGATCCGGTAGACCCTGTCGACGCTGCGGTTCGCATGGTCCGGCGCAAGGCGGACGAGAAGGATGTGGAACTCACGCTGCGCCACGATGAAGACCTGCCGGAGATCCCTGCCGATCACCGCGCGGTCAGGCAGATGGTGCTGAACCTTGTGTCCAACGCCATCAAGTTCACAGATTCCGGTGGCTCAATCATGGTCGGCGTTCACCGGCGCGACGGCGAAGTGGAAGTGTCGGTACGCGATACCGGGATCGGCATTCCCAAGGAAGACCTGCCGCGCCTTGGCCAGCCGTTCGAGCAGGTGGAAGGCAATACGGAGCGGAACCTCAAAGGCACCGGCCTTGGCCTCGCGCTGACCAAATCTTTCGCGGAAATGCATGGCGGGCGACTGACAATTGCCAGCGCCGAAGGCAAAGGCACGCTGATCCGCTTCTACCTGCCCATCGACAATGCAGGTCACCAGACGTCCAGAGACGTCGCCTAGGATCTAAGACGTAGCAGCCGCCACAAAATCTGCCGCCTCGCGGACGCAACCCCGCCCGGCTTCCGCCATGGCCTGCGCCCGTGCGGATGCAGAGCGGCCGGACGCCGTTGCGGTGTTGGTGACGCCTGTCTGTGCGACCACGCCGTCAGGCATTTCCGGAATCAGTGTCAGCTCTAGCTGACAACGAGCCGTGTCGCCCGTTAACGAGAAATCAGAGATTCGCCATGAGAGCACGTAATCTCCCGCGCGGGCCTCGCTGGCAGAGATGGCGGCCCCACCTGCGCTGCTATCGAGCGTGTCGAGCAGGCTAAGCTGGAACATACGGGTTGCGCGGTCTGCCCACTCCACGCCGGGAACGAGCCGCAGAGACCCATCGGGGGCCTGGGACGCAATCGCCCGCCCACCGAACAGGCGTGGCGCGTCCGGTTCACGAATGGAAATGACGGCGCTTAGCTGGTGCGTCGCCGGCATGGGACCGAAGCGGTACAGCGCACCCGGCGCGTCCGGTTCGGGAAGGACCGAGACACAGCCGGCCAGCGCAGCCGCACCAGCAAGAACAGACAGACAGCGAAACATCATCGCTCCTTCTCATAAGGAATGGGGTCGCCGACAACAAAACTCTGAGGGTTTTGTTCGACGTCGCGGGCAATGCGGTCAAGGCGGTTGATGAGCCGGCGAAGATCCTGACTGACAAGGCTGGCATCCTCGAGCGCCGACCGGGCCGGGCCTTCGACTGCGTCCGCAGCCGCCGCCGCCGCACGGGCGCTTTCGCCGATTACTTTCTCCGAGGACTCCAGAATGCGGCTGACATCCTCGACGAGCCCGCTGAATTGATCGCCGAATTCCGCGATCCGCTGATCGGCTTCCTCACCGAACTCGCCAAGGGCGTTGGCGGCGTTTTCGAAGGAAGCGGTGGCACGGTTGATCGAGGCCAGCGTTTCCGCTGCGCCATCGATGGCACCGTCGTCTTCGGCCAGTTTCGCGGAGATGATCTCAAGGTTCCTGAGCGTGTTCGACAGGCTCTCAATGTTCTCGTCGCTGAGCACGGTATCGATCCGCTGCAGCGCATCCTCAGCCGAGCGGACCACTTCGCGTCCGCCGGAGACAAGCTCTGATAGCTGGGTGCGGTCTGCAGGAATGACGGGGACAGGCTCGCCTGCCTCGCGCTCAAGGAAAGGCGCGCCGGGTGCGCCGGCATTGATCTGCACGAAGGTAACACCCGTGATGCCGGCAAAGTCGATGACGGCGGTGGAATCTGTTTTCACCGGCGTCTCGGCATCGATGCTGACGCGGGCCCGTACCTTGGAGGCATCGGAGCGATCGATGCGGACACTTTCCACCTCGCCGACCTTGATGCCGATATAGCGGACAGCCGCGCCGGCCTCGAGCGTCACGGGGCCCTCGAAGACGATGTCATACTCATCGAATTCGCGCTGGAACTGGGACTGGCCGAGCCAGAGCGTAAAGCCGAGCGCCGCAATCGACACAAGGATCACGAAGGCACCAATCAGGGCATAATTTGCACGGGTTTCCATTGGCGTCGCTCCTTCTAAGCCGCCGTCGCAGCGCGCCCGCGAGGGCCGCCGAAGTATTCTTGTATCCAGGGATGGGGATTCGCCCGGAGTTCAGGGATCGTCCCTACAGCAATGACACGCCGTTCGCCGAGCACCGCGATGCGGTCGCAGACGGCGTTGAGCGTGTCGACATCATGGGTCACGAGAAACACGGTGAGCCCAAGGGCCTGTTGCAGCTCGCGAATGAGGGTGTCGAAATTGGCCGCAGTAATGGGGTCGAGCCCCGCTGTCGGTTCGTCGAGAAACAGAAGATCCGGATCAAGCGCGAGGGCCCGGGCCAGCGCGGCGCGTTTACGCATCCCGCCTGAGAGATCGGAGGGGTATTTGTTGCCCGCATCAGCGCCGAGGCCGGCCATGCGGATCTTCATGTCGGCGAGCTCTTTCATCAGCTCGCGCGGCATATCCACATGTTCGGCCATGGGGATCATGACGTTTTCCCGGACGGTGAGGTTCGAAAACAGAGCCCCGTCCTGAAACATCACGCCCCAGCGGCGCTCGAGCGCGTCACGCGCCTCCTCGTCCAGCCGCAAGACGTCTTGCCCGAAGACCGAGACGCTGCCTTCGGACGGCTCTTTCAGACCGACAATCGCCCGCAACAGGACGGACTTGCCTGTTCCAGACGGGCCGATCACGCCCATGATCTCGCCCGCTGCGACATCCAGATCGAGCGCTTCATGAACGACATGATCGCCATAGGCGGTTTTCAGGCCGCGCACGCGGATGGCTGGGATGCCCGTCATATGCCGAGCTCCATATAGAAGATCGCAAAGACTGCATCGATCACAATGATGGTGAACAGGGCCTGCACCACGGACTTGGTGGTCATCGCGCCGAGCGACTGAACGCTGCCGCCAACGGCGAGGCCCTGCCGGCATCCGATCAACGCAACGACCAGTCCGAAGATCGGGGCCTTGGACATGCCGACCCAGAAATTCTCCATCGGAACGAAAGCCTGAATGCGGGACAGGAACACAGCCGGATTGATGTCCAACGTCATCCAGCTGACGACGAGGCCACCGAACACGCCTGACAGCGTGGCAACAAAAGCAAGGATAGGCGTCATCACCACCATGGCAAAGACGCGTGGCGCAACGAGCACTTCCATCGGGTTGAGGCCGAGCGTGGTCATCGCATCGACTTCCTGACGCATCTTCATCGCTCCGATCTGGGCGGTGAAGGCGGAGTTGGTTCGCCCGGCCAGAATGATGGCGGTCAGGATTACGCCGAATTCGCGCAGGACGGATATGCCGACCAGTTCGACCGTGAAAATCGTGGCTCCGAAGGCCTGCAAGGTCGTTGCACCGATAAAGGCGACGACCATACCGACGAAGAAAGACAGGAAGGCTACGATGGGCATCGCGTCGAGGCCAGCTTCTTCCATGATGGCGATCGTGGCGGTGCCGCGCAGTT
>JBCBTR010000038.1:0-13550 GCA_039818545.1 Pseudomonadota bacterium | reverse complement strand
TTTTCATCATCGTAGAAGAGATCCTAGAAGATATTCACAGGTACCGCGTCATAATCGCTTCGACTTACAGATTTAAGCATATCGAATCTAGTGGGTCCATCTAGTCGGAGTAAACCCATTTGCGATAATATATATACTTCTTGAGGGGTTCTTGGGGTGGCCTCTTCTGAGTTATAGTTATCAATTGATTTTGATATATTTCTTAATAATAGTTCGTGCTCGTTGGTGCTAACTCCAGAAAATGATTGAAACTGAAGAACATCGATAGGTGAGCTATCTGTACTGTTTGGATGGGGCCTTACACTTCTTACCCATGGGCTCTTTTTGATTTGATCGGGGTTGATTTCCAATTTTGTTTTTAATGTGCGTGCCTTAACTATTTTGCTGGATTTGTAATTTGTATCTTGATAAAATTCTCTTTTTACCTCTCTTAGTAGGAGGCTCTTGCCAGAGTTATTTGGTCCAACAACAACCGTCACACCATTTAGCGGTAAAATTATTTCATTCGAGTTCGAAAAAGATAATGTTACGGACTCCACTAGTCGATATTTAGATGAGTCGAACTGGGTGTCATTTTTGTTTGCGACCGATGCTTCTTCCAAATTTCCAACTCCTACTCTTGCAGCTGTTCAATTGGTTCCGAAGCTGGCCGCTCATTGAATTTCAGATGCGCCGCCGCTTCATACACGCATTTCTCGAGGCCGACCGTCATCAGGTAGGATTGTGTCCGGACTCTTGGAGGTTCACAAGTGATGGCCCACTTTCCGCGCGATCTACGCGTTGAAACGTTCAGTGTTCTTTGCAACCTACCTTAGTGCGGCATTGAACTGATCGGTCTCTTCTCATTGCGAGTCGTGGGTAATGACTTTCTGTCAGATGACCTCCGTGCGCGAAGCCTTTAGCACCTTCACATAGCCAAACACGACCAGTCCTGAGCGAGACCCAATGTACCGCGATTTATCCTCTGCCATGGATGTCCTGCGCGCCGGGCCGGTCGCACCGCATCAGCATTGCGATGGCTATGCGGCGATTGTGAGAAGCGGACACTCGTTTGAAGCGGCGCTTAAGGGACGGGTCGAGGTGCGCACGGCGATGATCGTCATCTAGCCGCCGTTTGCAGGGTGCCTTGCAAATCCACCAAGCTGTCCCGCCCGACCTAACCGGCTTGCAGTTCAAAGGGATATTGCTCGGTCGTGACGGTCGCTTGTCCCATTGCATTGTAGCGCGGCCCGGCAATCGCCTCCGGTGTGAAGTGATTGTCCAGTTCCTCGACAATTTCCGGGCTGAGCTCGACCGCGCCTGCGCCCCAATTGTCTTCCAGATGGGGGATGCTCTTCGTGCCGGGGATGGCGACGATTTCGGATCCCTTGGCGAGTGTCCACGCGATGGCCAGTTGCGGCAGGGAACAGCCAAGGCCTTCCGCGATGTCGCGCGCGCTGGGCATCAGTTTCATGTTCTCCGAGAAATGAGGCTCGGCGAGGCGGGGGAAGAAGCTGCGGCGCATATCGCCTTCCCAGTAGGCGTCCGGATCAAGCGGCTCCTGCGCGAAGATACCCCGGCCGAGGGGGGAGAAGGCGACGAGCGTCGTTCCAAGGTCCCGACACGCCTCGATCACCGCGATTTCAGGATTGCGCACAATCAGCGAATACTCCGATTGCATCGCCGCGATCGGGTGCACCGCTGCGGCGGCCTTGAGCATCTCTGCCGACATTTCCGACAGGCCAATGGCGCGAATCTTTCCTTGCGACACCAGATCGGCCAATGCTCCGACGGAGTCTTCCAGCGGCACGTTCGGGTCAGGCCGGTGCATGTAGTAGAGATCGATCGTGTCGGTCTGCAGCCGTTTGAGGCTCTCTTCGCAGGCGGCGATGATCTTTTCCGGGCGGGCATCGAGGATCCGCTTGCCGTCTTCGAAGCCGAGGACGCATTTGCTGGCGAGAACGAACTCGCCGCGCCTGTGCTTGAGGAATTTACCGATGCGCCGTTCGCTCTCGCCCATGCCGTAAATGGTCGCGGTGTCGAGGAAATCGTAACCGAGATCGAGCGCGCGATTTAAGAGCGCATCGGACTCCTCTTCGGAGATGGGGGCATTGTAGGCGTGCATCATGTTCATGCAGCCGAGGCCAACGGGATTGATCTCGAAAGGGCCGACGTTTCGTTTTTGCATGATGGTGTCTCCGGTGCACTTCGTTGCGCGTGAGCTAACATGTTCGATGGCAGACAATCAAAGCCGTCACTGCGTGGCTGGCTAATGCCGGGCCCCGAGAATCGCTCCGCCGCTGATGTCGTAGACTGCGGACACCGATTGCTTGGCGATTGAACCGTCTTCACGCGGTGCCGCTCGGGCGCTTCTCACTGGAAGCTGTGGGCGAAGGTGTCGACCCAGATGAGTGTCTTGCGCGGGGCGTCCAGCACCTCCACATATCCGCCGTAGTGATCTCTCATGATCAACGCTGCCAGCCGCGCATGAGGCCATATGTATCGTGATTTATCACCTGCCATGGACGTCCTGCGCGCCGGGCCAATCGCGCCGCACCGGCATCGCGACGGCTATGCTGCGATCGTGAGAGCGGGGCGCTATTCCGAAGCGGCGCTTGAGGGGCGGTTCGAGGTTCGCACGGCGATGATCGTCATCCATCCGCCCTTGCAGTTGCACACCAATGCGATCGAGGATGAAGGGTGCGCCTGGAATGTTCCCATAGCTGGCAGTGGCATGCCCGCATGGGCGGCGTTTTCGGGGCGTGGCGCGGAGCGGCTCGCAAGGCAGGACAGGCCACCGACGTCGGAGGAGGTGTGCGAGGCGCTATCGACATGCTCCCCCGTTGATTCCGTGCCGATGCCGGACTGGCTGGCGGATCTGGTTTCGCTGGATTTCAGACGCTTCGACGAAGCGCAGGCTGAGGTGAGCCGCGAACACGCGCACCGCGTCTTCAAGGCGCATTTCGGGATATCGCCGGGGCGGTGGCGGCGCGAGAAACAGCTGCAGCATGCCGTCAAACGACTGAACGACGGCGCGGCGCTCGCTGATATTGCCAGCGAGGCCGGTTTTGCCGATCAGAGCCATATGAGCCGGGTGTGCCGGCGCGAACTCGGCACGACGCCGGCCCGGCTTCGGGCGGGGCGGTAAGCGGCCCCCGGACATCACACCTGTTCAAGACGGCCCGGTCTGACTTGCTAGATGTCGCCCATGAGCACACTCAACAGACGCCAGATCCTCGCCATGGGAAGCGCCACGCTTGCCCTGTCCTCCTGCACAAGCGCGGGCGACCTCGCGCCTGAACCCGCGACCGGTACGGTCTGGACTATCCAGCCCTCCATCAGCCTCGATGCCTGTTTCGCGATCACCATCGCAGCGGCCAGTCTCGATGTTCTTCAGGCGCGCCATCACGAGGACAAGCGGGAAGAGATTCGAGCCGTGCTCGGACGCGATGCGGTCGATGCCTCCGCGCACCTGATCGAGACGCTTGCGGCAACCGGAAGAGAGAATACGCCCGGAGCCGCGCTTGCGCTGATTGTGTCCGCTGGGCCTTTGGACTCGCTTGAGTCGACGATTGCGACCTTGTCGACACCGGGCACCCTTGAGGCGGGCTTCGATGGGACATCGTTTTTCCAGAGCGAGACGTCGCGGGCGGACCTCGATGTTATCCGCGGCCCGGCGGCGCGGGCCTTCCGGGCGGTTGCCGCGTCTGACTTTCCGGCCCTCTGGACCGACACTTACCGGCCATCATTGGAGGACGTCCAGACCCTCACGGCGGAGCTAGACGCTGTCGACATCGTCGCGCAATTGCGGCGTTACCTTCGGCGACCCGTGATGCCGGAAATCACGATCTTCCTGACGGAGCTGACCGAGCCCCATGGCATTCGCATCGCCGGTCAGCGTTTCATCACGAGTCCGAACTGGTCGACCGAGCTTGTCCGCCGGAACGCGGTGCATGAAATGATTCATGCCTTCCTTGAGCCGGACCGGCCGGAATCGGCGAGGATCGTCGAGCGGTTGGGAGAGGAGCCGTGGTTGAAGATGATTGTCGAGAGGTCCAATCCGGCGTTCGGCTATTCCTCGATCCGGGGCGTGATTGAAGAAGACGCAACGCAGGCGCTGGAAGCCGTGATCAACGAGCAGCTCGGGCAGGGTCGAGACCAGTCTGAATATTGGCGGAAACAGGATGGCGGCATGCACCTGCTGGCCGCCGCGATCTATCAAAGGATGAAGCAGAGCGGTTTTGCGGACCGCGGCGGCGATGCACTGATATGGCTGGATGACGAAGTCGCATCGGGCCGTTTTGCCGGCGATGGCCTGTTGGAGCTCGCGGCCAATGTTGTCGGGCCGGACTATGTTGAGACATGGTGTTCTTCGTCGCCGGAGTGAGGCACGACCGAGGCACGTATCGACCGTTAGTCCAGAGCTTCCCGCATCAGCTCCAGCGCTTCCATGGCGAAGCGGCGCATATTTTCTTCGCGATTGATGTCTGCGGTCTCCAGCGTGCGGGAGGCCTCCAGCGTCTCGCCGATTACCGCGACGCAGGTGTGGCCGGCGGCGTCGCCATAGGGGTTGCCGCTTGGGCCGGCCGCACCGGTCTCGCACAGGCCCCATGTGGCGCGCAGCCTGGTGCGGATCGTGCCGGCCATGAACCGGGCATAAGGCTCGCTGGAGGAACGCATGCCTTCAATGTCGTCCCGTGTCAGGCCCATCAGGCCCTTGAAGGCCTGGGCGGTGTAGATCACGCCGCCGCCGCGATACCAGGCAGACGCCCCGGGGGCCGCGAGCAGGGCGGCGGAGATCAGTCCGCCGGATGAGGATTCAGAGACGGCGACGGTCTCGCCGCGGTCTTTCAGGCGCGCGCCGATCTCGGCGGCGAGGGGGAGGAGGGTTTTCATAGTGTGAGATGAGCAGGGCGCGGCCCGCGTTTCAAGGTGTCTTGCAAGGTCAGGTCGGGGCTTCCGCAAGGCCCGACAGCGCCCACCATGTCACGATGATGAGTAGCGCGACGACCGCGATCCGTCTTGGCCATTTCGGCAGGCGCTCCCAGCCGCGCGTGATTGCATCGCCGAAGAGGTAAAGGGCCAAACCCAACAGCGCGAAGCGGATGAAGCGGCTGAGCGAGAACAGGCCCACGAAAGGCCAGAAGGGATAGCTGCTCGCGCCGGCGGCGAGGTTCACGGCATAGGAGGGCACCGGGGTGAGCCCGCCCAGCAGGATGAGAAGGCCGCCGCGCTCGTTGAAGGCGTCCTGATAGGTGGCCACTGTTGCCTCGACGCCGAACTGTGCGGCCAGCGGCTCGGCGAGGCCCGCCCCCACCGCATAGAGGATGGATCCTGCAATGGCGCTGCCCAGCACGGTGATGGCGGTGAACAGCCAGATGCGGTCTCGCGCCGCAAGGCACACCGCGATGAAGACGGCCTCATAGGGCAGCGGGACGAAAGAGGTTTCGAGGATTTCGAGCAGGAGCAGCGCCGGGATGATGGCGGGCGTGTGCGCGAGCGCGGTGAAGCGCGCCGTCCAGCCCTGTTTCTCGCCGTGTATGGATGGCTCGCCCGACATCTGCCCGCCTTGTTGGTTCGGGCGAGACTGTTTCCTGAATCCACCTGCCTGTCACGCCTCCCCTTGGCGTTCGCTGCGTCAGAGGCGTAGGCTGACTTCAAAAGAGATATCAGGAGGAAACCCCATGGCCTATGCCCCAGACAATCGCGCGATCTACGACGCCGACAGCCACATCATGGAGCTGCCGGATTTCCTCAAACGCTATGCCGATCCGGACCTGCGCGATGACATTCCGGAGGTGAGCTATTCCGCCTCTCTGGTGACGGACGAGGAGGTCGCCGAGATCATGGAGCAGGGCGGGCAACACTCGGCCGCGCATGTCGATGAGATGGTTGGCCTCGGCGATACGCTGATCGCGGAGTCGAAAGAGATTCAGGCGCTGGGGGCGTTTAACTCATCTGACCGTTCAAAGGCGATGGACCTGCTGGGCTTTCGCAAACAGCTCGTCTTTGCGACGCATTCGGTGGCGCTGCCGTTTCATCCGAGTTCCAAGACCGATCCGAAACTGCGCTATGGCGCGACGCGGGCGCACAACCGGCACATGTCCGATTTCTGTTCCGACGATGCGCGGCTGATGGGCGTGGGCGTTGTCCCGCTGGACACGCCGGAGCTGGCAATTGCCGAGCTCGACTTTGCACTGGAGGCCGGGATGGAGGCGATCTGGGTGCCGCATCGCGCGCCGATCGGGTTTGCGCCCGGTCATGTGGATCTGGAACCCTTCTGGGCACGGCTCGCCGAAGCGGGTGTGCCGTTCGTGCTGCATGTCGGTGGCTCTCCGCTGCAGGCACTGAAATCCTGGAGCAATAATGGCCGCAAGGCGGTGCGCGACTGGATGGGCGGCGGCGAGAATGTCCGCACCAAGGATGCCGCCGTGATGCATCAGGTGCCCGAGACCTTCATCTCCATGCTGCTGATTGATGGCGTGTTTGAGCGTCACCAGAATCTGCGCGGAGCGGCGGTTGAGCTTGGGGCCGGCTGGGTGCCGGAAATGCTGCGCCGGCTCGACTGGGTGACGCGGATTTATTCGCGCGTGGATGAGTCCGTGCGCTTCGATCGCAAGCCGTCAGAACAGCTCACCGCGCAAATGGGCTTTACCCCGTTTCCGATTGAAGATGTTGGCGGGCTGATCGAACAGTCCAATCCCGACCTCTACCTCTTCTCCAGCGACTATCCGCATGTCGAAGGCGGCAAGGACCCGATCGGAAAGTTCGAACAGTCCCTGTCAGGCCATGACGAACCGGTGAAAAACCAGTTCTACACCGAGAACTTCCTGCGGCTGTGGCCGGAAGCGCGCGTCCACGCCTGATCGCTTTGAGGCGCTAGCTGCCTTCGGGGGCCCAGTTGCCATGGAAGCCCGGCGGCACCCGGTGCGGGATGTGCACGCTGGCGACGGGGTCGCCTGAGAAATCCGCGGCGTCGAGGATGACGAGATCGGTCGTGTCATTATTGGCGTCGACGACGAGACCCATCATCCAGCCTTCGCCTTCGGGCGCATCATCGCTGCGCGGGATGAAGACAAACTCGCCTGCGACGCGGCCCGCGCCAAAGTCGTGGACCTCGCGCGTGCCCGTTTCCAGATCATGCTTGAAGAGCCTGGTCTGGCCGAGTTTGAGCGGCTGGCCATCTGAGGGCAGCGCCATGGTGAAAGCGTAGCGATAGGGCTGGCCCATGAAGCGCTCATCGGGGCGCGGGAATTCCTGCGATGCTTCATCCACGACGACGCGGGCGACGCTTTGTGTGGCGGGATCAATGGTCCAGCGCTCGAATGGTGTCTTGTCCGAGCTCGGGCCTTTCTTTGACCCGGCAAACATTGTGTCATGAACGCAGGCATGCATGACGATTTTGCCGTCTTCGGTCTCATAGGCATTGCACGGGTGGAAGACGTAGCAGGGGTCAACGTCGCACCAGATGACATCGGCGTCCGTGCCGGTCTTGGGCAGCAGGCCGACGCGGGCGGGGTGCTCCGGGTTCCAGCGATAGGGGAAGCCAGCCCCCGATTGCAGCGCCTCGAAGGAAATCGTCACGGGCAGGTCGAGGATGATCACATAATTCTCGGTGATCATGCTGTCATGGATGGACGGGCCGTCCTGCACGGTGATCGGCTCTTCGCGGACGACTTTGCCATCCGTGCCGACCACGACGTGGCGGATCTTGGTGACGTCCGGGCCGTAATAGCAGATGGCGTGCAGCTCTCCGGTGTTCGGGTCCTTGTGGGGGTGGGCCGTGAAAGAGCTTTCCAGTGTGCCGCCAAACGGGTCGTGGGCGACGGTATCGAGCTCTTCACTCAGGCGGACCGGGAAGGCTCCGGCCTCGACCAGCGCCCATGTGTCACCGGCATGGGCGAGCACATTGGTATTGGCATTGTCGCCCAGCGGGCTGCGTGGGCCGGGGGCGGCGTCTTCGCCGAGCACTTTGCTGACCGACGTCGAGCGCACCCAGCGATTGCGATACCAGAGCGCTTCGCCGTCTTTCAGGCGCAGGCCGTGGACCATGCCGTCGCCGGCAAACCAGTGATACTTGGCAGGATTTGGAGGCGAGGCCGGGTTTGGCCCGATGCGCATGTAACGCCCGTCCAGCTCTTTCGGGATTTTGCCCGTCACCCACAGGCCTTCCAGAGTGAGCTCTTCGCTCATCGGCGTATGGACACCGGACAGGAAAGGGTGCGGGCCGGTGTCTGCCTCGATTGTGGTCGTGTTGCCGTCTGCCATGGTGTCGTCCCCGAAATTTTCTGACGCGGATATGTCGCGCTTGTCTTTCCAGATTGTGAAGTTTACGCTGTAAACATGACATCGAAACCGACACCCGTCAACGAAAATATTGGCCCGCAGAGCTCAGGGCCCGACGCCAAGCGACTGGCTCAAACCGGGCGGGGTGAGACAGCCAAACGCGGCTATCATCATGGGGATCTGAGATCCGCGCTTCTTCAAGCCGGGCTGACCCATCTGGAAACGCAGGAGGCGGATGCGCTGAGCCTGCGCGATCTCGCCCGGGAGATCGGGGTCAGCGCGCCGGCGATCTACCGGCATTTCCCGAACAAGGACTCGCTGTTGCGCGCGCTTGCCGCCGAGGGCCTGAAAATGCTGGCGGCGGAACAGACAGCAGCTGCCGGTCAAGGCGGCCCGGCTGCGCTGGCGGCAAGCGGGCAGGCCTATGTGCGTTTCGCGATGCGCCATCCGTTCCTGTTTCGCCTGATCTTCTCGGCAATCCCGGTGGATGCCAATCCATTCGAGGCGAGCCCGGAAGGGTCATCCGCGGCGTTGCTGCGCGATGCCGTTGAAAGCCTCGCCCCGCCGCATGCGAGCGAAGCCGAACGCTTTGCCGGCGCGCTGCGGGCCTGGGCCCTGATCCATGGCCTCGCCATGCTGATCCTTGACCGCCAGATCGACGCTGCCATCGCCGAGGAGATGATTGAACAGGTGATCCGGGTCGGGAGCATCCGGCTGGGATAGGCTGCGTTGACTCTGTTTCTGAGCGGCCTCCCATGGCATGAGCTTATGGATGGAGGCGCGCACCATGGATGATTTTGTTGAGGCGACGGCGCTACGCAATAGTGGGGATGGCAGCTGGACGGCGACCCTGCATGAGAGCTGGGCTTTGTGGGGGCCGTCGGGCGGCTTTCTCTCTGCGCTCGCGCTTCGCGCCGCGGGGGAGGCGACCGCGTTTCCGAGGCCGGTCAGCTTTGCCTGCCAGTTTCTCAACCGCGCCAAATTCGCGCCCGTCCAGATCAATGTGACATCGCTGCGCGGCGGAAAGCGCACCGAAGCCCTGCGTGTCGACATGGAGCAGGAGGGCCGGCTGATCATGACGGCGCAGGTCTGGGTGAGTGCGCAGCGTGCGCCCGGCATGGTTCACGATTATTCCAGCGTGGCTGATTTGCCCGACCCGGACACGCTGCGGCCATACCGCGAGGTCTATCCCGAGGAACCAGTCTTTCCGTTTCTTGAACGGCTTGGCCATCGCCCGATCGACCCGTTGCCGCATTCCGATGATGCCCCGGTCAGCGAGCCGGAGATTGCCGGCTTCTTCAGGCTGAGCCCGACAGCGCGTCATGAGGATGCTTTTGTGGATGCGGCGCGGATCTTCGTCCTGATCGACACTCATGCCTGGCTTGCGACCTATCCGGCGTATCCAACCTCGGGAGGCTCGCCGTGGATCGCGCCCAATCTCGATTTCTATTATCGTTTTCACCGCACAAGCACGACAGAGGACTGGCTCTATATGAAAACACGCGCTGATCTGGCGGAGGACGGCCTCGTCGCGGCCGAGGGTGAAATCCGCGACCGGGCTGGCCGCCTGATCGCGCGCGGTGTGTCTCAACTGATGTGCTATCCGAGACCGGAGTCTGTGCAATGAACGGGCTTCGGGTGCTCATTTTTATGCTGGCCTGCGGGGTCATGTCCTTGGTGGCATGCGCCGAGGATGTGTCTGTTCGTATCGAGACGGGCTTTGCGGAAAGCGTTCTGGAGGAGGTTTGCTCAGCATCCGAGATCGACGACGCGGCGATACGCCAGTCCGTTCCTGTGCAGGACATGCTGGCGCACTTTTCGAAGTTCCGGGACGACTTCACGATTGAAAACTATATTGAGGCCCGAAAGGCGGCGTCGGTGTGCGCGACGCATGGCAATGACATTTTCCGCTTTGGCGGCGTTATTGAGAAACGCGACGAGCTCGGGCGCCAGATTGCCGAGATGTCGGCAGGGCAGGTGGGCATGTCCGAGACGGCATCCGACATGCTGCGCGCCCTCACACCGCGCGATGTGGAATATGATGGCAGCGCGATCCTGATGATCGGCACGCCCTCCTGCGGGGGATGGTCAAACGGGCCGGTCTTCTATGTCGATGTGCCGTGTCTGGATGGTGATGCGGACGGGCTGTTATTCCTGATCGCTCATGAGACGTATCACGGCGTTCAGGACCTTTTCATGCCTGTTGTTGATGAGACCGCGCCCTCATCGCTTCGGCTGTTTGATGCGATCATCATGGAAGGGTCCGCGCTTCATCTCGCCGATTTCTCTCTGATCGAAGACCCGGGCCGATACTCAGAGCTCAATCAGGATGTGATTATCAAGAACCGCGGCAGGATGGCGGAGAATCTCGACCTGCTGGATATGATGGTGGCTTATCTGGAGGCTGGCGATTCAGAAGACGCCTATAAGAAGGTCTATACAATCGGGGCGTCAGGTCTGTTCGACGCCCCGCTCTATGCCATTGGGGACATGATGGTGTCGGCGGTTCGTGCACGGTTTGGAGCCGAGGCTGTGGTTTGCCTGATGGCGCTCCCCGCGAACCATTTTGTGCTCGCTTATGAGCGCGCCGTTCAGGCCGGGGACGGCGATGAAGATCATCTGGCTATGCCGGGCAATGTGCTTGCGATAGCTGAGGCTCTGGGGATCGACGAGGTAAGACTGACGGCCTGCCTGAACGATCGCTAGACTAGCTGAGCCTCCCTACTGCACCCAGGCGGCAGCCTTGATTTCTCCGTAGCCCGGGGCCTGGGCGACGAGGACGCAGCGGCCTTCGCAGGTGGGGACGAGGTGGCTGTTCGTGTCCATCTTCTCGACCGCGAGCACCGGGTTCACCATGGGCATGCCCGGAATGTCTGCGATGTGGATGAGGCGGACATCGACGGCGGTGTCTGTCTCGCCGTTGAGTGTGAAGGTACCGTCTGCACCCGCAATAAAGGTCAGCGGGAGGGGTGTGTCGGCGCGGCGGTCGAGCTGGCGGGTGACCTGACGCATCTTGTTGCCGGGGCATTGCACCGCGCCGTCATAGACCGTTTGCGGCGTGTAGGGGCCGCGCAGGCCGAAACGCTCGGCATAGGCGGCCTGACGCGCGTTCGCTTCAGGCAGCGCCATCGGGTCTGGCGCGCCGAGATAGTCCCAGTAATCGACCGACCATGTCAGGATCAGCACATCGTCGCGGGCCGCTTCAAGCTTAGCCATATTGGCATGGGCTTTCGGGCAGGCTCCGCAATTCTGGTTTGCAAAGACTTCAACGACGATGGGCTGCGCTGCCGCCGGGAAGGCGGTGGCGGCAACCAGACTGATCAGGGCGGCAAATGCGCGTTTCATGCGGCTTATCTAGCGACGGCGTCTCTGACGCCCCAATCAACAGGCTGTGAAGAGACGCGACGTCAGGCCGCCTCTTTGGCGAGGTTGCGCAGGACGTAGTGAAGAATGCCGCCATTGCGATAATAGGCGAGCTCATTGTCGGTATCGATGCGAACCGTGGTGGTTACCGTCACGGCCTCACCATTGGCCCGCGTGATCTGCACGTCTAGATCCTGACGCGGCTCGATGCCGTTGATGCCTTCAATCGTGACCTGCTCGTCGCCGGTGAGGCCAAGCTTCTGCCAGCCTTCGCCGTCTTTGAATTCCAGCGGCAGGACGCCCATGCCGATCAGGTTGGAGCGGTGAATCCGCTCGAACGAGCCGGCAATGACAGCTTTCACGCCGAGCAGGATGGTGCCCTTGGCGGCCCAGTCCCGAGACGATCCATTGCCATAAAGGTGACCGGCGAAGATCACCTGCTTCACGTTCTGCTCGTTGTAGCGCATGGCGGCGTCATAGATCGGCATGACTTCGCCGGATGGGTGGTGGCGGGTCATGCCACCCTCGATCCCGTCCAGCATCTGGTTCTTGATGCGGATATTGGCGAACGTGCCGCGCATCATGACCTCATGATTGCCGCGCCGGGAGCCATAGGAGTTGAACTCCGTGACCGGCACCTGATGCTCGCGCAGATAATCGCCAGCCGGGCTGTCGGCCTTGATGTTGCCGGCCGGGGAGATGTGGTCGGTCGTGATGGAGTCTGCGAACAGGCCGAGAATGCGGGCATTGTGGACATCGGCCGGGGCATCCGGCGTCATGTCCATGCCTTCGAAGTAAGGCGGGTTCTGCACATAGGTGGAGCCCATCGGCCAGTCATAGGTCTGGCCGCCGGAGACAGAGATGGACTGCCAGGCTTTGTCGCCCTTGAAGACGTCGGCATAGCGGCTGGCGAACATTTCCGGCGTGACCGCTTCGCGCATCACCTCCTGAATTTCGGCGTTCGATGGCCAAATGTCTTTCAGGTAGACGTCGTTGCCGTCCTGATCCTGACCGAGTGGATCGGTTGTCAGGTTCACGTGAAGCGAGCCCGCCAGCGCGTAGGCAACGACCAGCGGCGGCGAGGCGAGGTAGTTCGCCTTGATGTCCGGCCCGATGCGGCCTTCGAAGTTCCGGTTGCCCGAGAGCACCGAGCAGGAGACGAGATCGCCCTCGGCGATGGCGTCCGCGAGCGGTTGCGGCAGGGGACCCGAATTGCCGATGCAGGTGGTGCAGCCATAGCCGACCAGATTGAAGCCGAGCGTGTCGAGATCATCGGACAGACCGGCCCGGTCCAGATAATCGGTCACGACCTGAGAGCCGGGCGCGAGAGAGGTTTTGACCCACGGCTTCACGCTCAGGCCTTTCGCCGCAGCATTGCGCGCCAGCAGGCCGGCCCCGAGCATGACACTCGGATTGGACGTGTTGGTACAGGAGGTGATGGCGGCGATGAAGATGTCGCCATGTGTGACGGTGTAGTCTTCGCCTTTAACAGCGACCGTCGTTGTGTCTCCGCCCTTCCCGAATTCCTTGTCCATGGCTTTGACGAATTCGGTGTCAGCCTCGCTCAGCAGGACGCGGTCCTGTGGGCGTTTCGGGCCGGAGATTGAGGGCTGAACGGTGCCGAGGTCGAGTTCCAGCGTATCGGTATAGACAGGATCGACCATGTCTGGTCGCCAGTAGCCCTGCGCCTTGGCGTAGGCTTCGACGAGCGCGACGCGGTCCGGATCGCGGCCCGTGTCGCTGAGATAGGTGAGTGTTTCGTCGTCGACCGGGAAGAAGCCGCAGGTCGCCCCATATTCCGGGGCCATGTTTGAGATCGTGGCTTCGTCGTCGAAATGCTGCGCGAGCGCGGCGTGGTCGGCAAGTTCGTCGAATTCTTCGGCTCCGGCCTCGCCAATCTCACCCTCGAAGACGAAGCCACG
>JBCBTR010000037.1:0-13867 GCA_039818545.1 Pseudomonadota bacterium | reverse complement strand
CGCTGCAGGTGGCCATGGAGCTCGAGAAGATTGCACTTGAGGATGATTATTTCGTCAGCAAGAAGCTCTATCCGAATGTCGATTTCTATTCCGGCATCGCAATGGACGCGATCGGCTTCCCGATGGAAATGTTCACGGTGCTGTTCGCGCTTGGCCGGACCGTTGGCTGGATCGCCCAGCTCAACGAGATGATCGAGGATCCGAGCCAGCGCATCGGGCGCCCGCGTCAGATCTATACCGGGGCCGCGAGACGCGACTATGTGCCGATCGGCAGCCGCTAGCCGCTGGCGACATCCTCAACAATCGCATCTGCGGCAATCTTTGCCGCGGATGCCGTTGTTCCACCCATACGTTCCAGCGCCTCGTTCTGAGCCTGTACGAGCGCCGACAGGCGATCAGGCTCAGCGAGCAGTGACGCTGCTTTTTCGGCGACCAGTGACGCTGTGAGGCGTGTCTGGACATATTCCGGGACGATTTCGGTATCGTCGCTCACAATATTGAGGAGCGTGATGTGCGTCGGCTTGAACAGGAAGCCCCGCGCCAGCGCCCATGTGATCCAGCCGGTCTTGTAACCAACGATCATTGGCGTGCGCTGGACGGCGAGCTCTGTTGTCACCGTGCCTGAGCAGGCAAGCGCAAGATCTGCCGCCGCCATCGCATTCAGACGGTCTTCTGAGCCTTTGACGACCGTGGACCAGCGCCTGATGTCCGGAAATGCTTCGGCGAACGGTTCCGCAACTGATGCGGCAGGCGCGCAAATCACCTCCAGCTGGCGGTGCGTCATCTTCAACTCATAAGCGGCCTCCACAAGCGCCGGCGCGACACGTGCGATCTCGCTCCTGCGGCTGCCGGGCAGAACCAGAAGCGTTTGAGCCTTCTCCGACAAGCCGTAGGCCCGCCTAAAAGCATCGCCATTGCCCGGCTCTACCCGTGACAAGGCGGGATTGCCGATGATGGTCGTCTTGAGGCCGAAAGGTTCGTAGTACGGCACCTCGAAATCATGAATGCAGAGCAGATGATCGACGCAGGCCGCCAGCGTCTTTGCGCGTCCGGGCCGGCTCGCCCAAACCTGCGGTCCGATCAGCTTGATGATCCGAATGGCCGGATCGATCTTTCGCAGCCGCTGCGCCACACGAAGCATGAAGCCCCAGGAATCGACGAGGACGACCGCATCAGGCTTGAAGGCCACAATCTCAGCAACGGCTTCATCGGCCAGCCGCACAACGTCGGGATAAGCCTTCAGCCCCTCGAACAGGCCGAGCACCGACAGCGGACTTGTATCTATCGCTGAACGCAGACCGGCCTGCGCCATTTCAGCACCGCCTATGCCGGCCATGACAAGATCAGGACTGGTCTTGCGGAGTTCGTCAGCCACTTCGCGCCCCAGTAAGTCCCCGGACGGCTCAGCGGCGACGAGGAAGATACGAGCCTGTGTCACGTCTCGTTGTCCGGATCGAACCCGAAGATGAAGATACCGAGTTCGTCGGCCCGCCTGATCATGGACTGGCGATCCAGCATCAGCGCGCCGCCAGCTTCTACAGCGAGGCCTGAGAGACCGGCCGCAGCGACGCCTTCAATCGTTGAGAGGCCCGTTGTGGGCAAGTCGATCCGGCGGTCCTGCCCCGGCTTGGCACGCTTGACGAGAACGCCCCGGCGTTGATCGGGCGTACCGCGGACCTCAACGGGGAGCGCCGCGCAGCGCCTGAGCATTTGATCGGTACCCTCCTGCGCCTCAACGGCGAGGACGAGGCCATCACAGACGATGCAACCCTGCCCGATATCAAGATCACCCATAACAGCGGCAACCTTCGCAGCTTTCGACAGGTCTGCCATATCCTGTTTGCCCGGCGCAGGCCCGCCGATCAGACCAGCCGGAGCCAGCAGGCTCGCCGTCATCTCATCAGCGCCGCGCACCTGAAAACCTTCATCGTCCAGCATGTCCACGATCACCCGGAGCAACGCGTCATCGCCCCGTTTGGCGGCCGCTAGAACCTTAGGCAGCAGGCGCGCGCCGCGCATATCGAGGCGGAGTTTGTCGAATGCGGGTCGTTTGACGATTCCGGCGAAGATCACTTCCCTGCAACCGGCGGCCTTCAGGCTTTTGAGGAGTTTTCCGATTTCGCCCGCGCCAACAGTGTCCCCACCGGCATCGGCCAGCGCAGGCTCTTCAAAGCCGGCAATGCGGATGACGTGAACGGTGCGTCCGTCATCCTTCGCCGCCTGATAGACCTGGACAGGAAGATCGCCCAAGCCTGCAATCAGACCGAGAGGCTCCATCACACGGCCTCCGGCTGGCATAGAGGACGATGCCCGCCGTCGCGGATAAAATTCGTCAGAAACATCACGTCCGCGCTGGAGGCATATTCAGCCTCTACCCTGCCGAGCCGCTCCTGAAAGGTGCCCTCTGAATGAAACAGGGCCTTGTAAGCGTGGCGGATGGTATTGATGACCGGACGCGAGAAACCTCGCCGCTTGAGGCCGATAAGGTTGAGCCCCGCCAGATGGGCGCGATTACCGATGGCCGAGCAGTATGGCGGCAGATCAGCCACGAGAATGGCCCCGCCGCCAACAAATGCATGATCGCCGATCCGCGTGAACTGATGGACCGCTGTCAGCCCCGCCACCCAGACCTGATCGCCAAGGTGGCAGTGGCCACCCACGGCGGCACTATTGGCTATGACGCACTTGTCGCCTACCACGCAATCATGGCCGAAATGACTGTTCGCCATCATGAAGCAATCGGCTCCGATGCGCGTCTCGCCATGACCCGAGCCCATGCGTGACCCTGTATGCAAAGTGACATTGTCGCCGAGGACCGTTCGCGGGCCGACAATCAGGGCACCGACCGCCTCTGGGGCCAGACCGACAATCTGTGCATCACCACCAAGCACCGTGCCGGGATGTGCGACCACTTCCTCGCAGAGGGTCGTGCGGCCCAGCACAGTGGCGCGCGGCATCAAGCGCACACCGGCTTTCAGGACAACGTCCGGGCCAACATAGCTGAAAGCCCCGACTTCGACGTCATCGGCAAGCGTTGCGCCGTCTTCTACAATTGCGGTGGGATGGATGGAGGGCATTACTTGCCCTTCTTGGACGGCGATACCTGCTTTTGCAGCCATGCCGTTTCCCGCATCCACTGACGGATCGGCTTGGCAGGCGTGCCGCCCCATGTCTCACCGTCCGGAACATTGCGAAAAACGCCTGCGGAGGCCGCAAGGCTGGACCCGTCACCCACAACGACATGATCAGCAACACCGACGCGTCCGCCGAGCATGGCCCCGTCCCCGATCGAGACACTGCCCGAGATGCCCCCAAAAGCCGCGATAATCACACTGCGACCTGTCGTGACATTGTGACCAATCTGGCAGAGATTATCGATCTTGGTGCGCTCGCCGATCACGGTGTCATCGAAGGCTCCACGATCAATGCAGGTGTTCGAGCCGATGCGGGCATGATCCTGAATGATGACGCGGCCAAACTGGGGGGCACTTTCAGCGCCCTGCGGCCCGGCCATTGTACCAAAGCCCGGCTCACCGATCCGCGCGCCGGCCCCGATGCTCACATGATCCCCGATCAGGGCGCACATGACGCTTGCGCCCGCAGCGACGTGTGTGTGTCGACCGATCTGGACACCCGGCCCGATGACGGCGTTCGCGCCAATCACAGCCGCTTCGCCAATGGCTGCGTCGTCTCCGATCACAGCGCCCGGCGCAATGCGTGCCGTCTCATGAATGGCGGCCGATCCGGAGACTGGCGGTGACCCTGTCTCCCATCCCCGCAGCGCGACCAGACGCGCCGCAGCTTCGGCGTGAGACAGGCGTGGCCACCGGCAAACCAGAGCAGCAACACCCTCAGACAGGTGAGCGGAAGCTTCTTCAGTGACGAAGCAACCCGTTGCAGCGGCGGAAACATTCGCAGCCGCAGCCGCATCACCCTCGTGAAAGCAGAGCTCGCCCGCACGTGCGGTTTGAGATGCAGCGATGCCTTCGCATCGCGTATCGGCGGGTCCGACAAGCTGTGCGCCCGTATGAGCAGCGATTTCTTCCAGCGTTGCAGCCCCAATTCGCTGGAAGAAGCGCTCGTCAACCGACATGACGGCGGCCTACTGGCCTGCTGGCAACCGCTCTCGCGTGACGGTCACGCGCGGAGTGGCCGCATCCATCTTCGTAATGACGGCAGCCGTCAGATCCGTCGCCGGGTCCGCATAAACGACCTCAGACCGATCAAGCATGACCTCGGCACCAGCTTCGTTCACCACTTCCTGCAAAACTGGTTGCAGCGATTCAAAGAACGTCGCCCAGGCCTTGCGCTCCGTCAGGCCGAGTTCCTGTGCGAGGACACCGCGATCCTGATTGTATTGCTGGGCTTTTTGTTGAAAGGCCTGAACTTGCGTGATCAGCGCCGTGTCGGCTGCCATGGCCTCTCGTGTCATCGTCGCCGTCTTGGCTTCGATCGCCTTGCCTTCGGTCTCAAGCTGAGTGGCCGTTGGCTGCAGTTCAGCCTGCATTTGCTGTTCGATCGTTGCGACCTTGGCGGCGATGTCTTTGCCGGCGGCACTATCGCGCATGATCCGGCCCTGATCGATCACGACCACTTTGGTCCCTTGCGCTGTCGCGACAGGGGCGACGACGAATGCACTGGCCATGACCAGTACAAGCGACGCCATAAGGCTTTTTAGAAATGCCATTGGGGGGCTCCTTTTGGCGGTTGAATTAGAACCGTGTGGATGTCGAGAACCGGAACGTTTCTGTCCGGTCGTAATCCTCACGGCGCAGGATGTGTGAGAAGTCGAAGCGGATCGGACCGAACGGCGAGTCCCAGAAGATGCTGATACCAGCAGATGCCCGCAATGATGCAGCAGTCTTACTGAGACGTACAGCAGGGAGAACTGTGTTCACGCCGTCAACGACAAATATCTCGGTGAGATCAAGCGGGTCGTCGACATCAACATCTTTCAGCTGGCCCACGGAACCTGCTTCAATGAACAGCGCGCTGTTGATCCCGTACTCTTCAGGCAGGAAATTCGGGATCGTGAGTTCAGCCGTTCCGATGTAATAAACATTGCCGCCCAGAGCGCGTTGCCGCCTTGTCAGCACCTCTCCAGTGTTGGGATTAATCGCACGAATAACCTCTCGCGGACCAAGCCCGGCGACGTCAAAGCCGCGGAATGAGTTACCGCCCTTGAAGAACCGATTGTTTATGCGGATGCCGTCATCGTTGCCCCAGGGCTCGATTGCGCCTGCAGAAAGACGGAGGCTGGCGCGCACACCTTTCATGATGCCGCGATAGGTGCTGGCGGTCAGGTCTGTGCGGAAGTACTGAACGTCTCCACCAAGACCTGCCACGTCCTGGCTAAGAGAGAAGTCGAAACCGCGTGTTGGCGCGATTGGATCATTTCTACGATCCCAGCGGAACGTATATCCGACGATGGATGAGATTTCTTTGCGCTCGCTTCGACAAGTCGTGCTTCGGAACACAAAGCGAGGGTCACAAATATCAACAAGGAATTGATTGTCCGGATCTGTGATGTCGTCGATGGTCGGCTCCGTCGGACTTTCGTTACTTGGCAGAAGGAGCTGCCCGTCGCCGTCGATGACGATGTTCTGGTCGTTGACGTTGATATCGTCCTGCTGGAGGCGATAGCGCAGCCCGAGCGATGTGCTCTCCGACAGCGGAAAACCGACCCGCACCCCTGCCCCAATCGTTTCTGTTTCAAAGCCACCGAACTGGATGTCGGAAAAATCGGATGCGTTCGCGAAGACGTCGATACCGGCAGACAGGTTCCGATCAAGGAAACGCGGCTCGGTAAAGCGCAAATCGACGATTTGTTGACGCTGCGAGGCCGACACCCGGGCGACGACGGACTGCCCACGCCCCCGAAGGTTTCTTTGCGACACGCTGAGATCGAGCAGGAAGCTGTCAGTCGATGAGAAGCCGGCCGCAAAGGACAGTTCACCCGTTGGCTGCTCTTCGACAGTGACATCTACAACGGTTCTGTCGGGTTCGGAGCCCGGCGTCTCTGTGATCGTGACATCCTTGAAGAACCCAAGCGCACGAACCCTGTTCCGGGACCGGTCAAGCAGGACCCTGTTGAAAGCGTCCCCTTCCGAAATGCGCAACTCGCGGCGCACAACCCGATCCAGTGTTTGAGTGTTCCCCTCGATATTGATCCGCTCAACATAAACGCGCGGGCCTTCATCGATCGCGAACGTCACGTTCACAGTGTTGGTTTCCGGGTCAGCATCGAGGCGCGGTCGGATATCGACGAATGCATAGCCGGCGACACCGGCCGCAAATGTCAGCGTATCGATGCTGCTCTCAATCAGATCGCCCTGATAGAGCTCTCCGGGCCGAATAGGCACGAGACTCGCAAGCGCATCGTCATTGAGCTTCTCCAGCGCCGTCTCGACGGACACCTCGCCGAATTCGTACTGGTCGCCCTCATCGATGGTGAAGGTGATGTAGAAGTCTTCCTGATCCGGCGTAAGATCCGCAACGGCCGAGATGACGCGGAAATCGTAATACCCGTTGTTCTGATAGAACTGGCGCAGCAGTTCGCGGTCGAACTCAAGGCGACTTGGATCATAGTTGTCATTCGAGCTGAAGAAGCGCCACAGGCGGGATTGGCGGGTGACGATCTCGCTGCGCAGACGGCGATCGGAATAAACGTCGTTGCCTATGAAATTGATCGCGCGGACGCCCGTAACGGGCCCGTCCTCGATTGTGAAGATCAGGTCGACGCGGTTCTGGTCGAGCGGCTTGTATTGCGGCTCGACATTCGCGGCAAAGCGGCCGGACTGCCGGTAAAGCTCCAGGATGCGCTGAACATCAGCCTGAACCCTCGCTGCAGTGAAGATACCGCGCGGGGCAGCCTGCACTTCTTCCCGCAGCTTGTCGTCATCCAGTGCGTTGTTTCCCTCGAACAGGACGCGATTGATGATCGGGTTTTCGACCACCCGCACCAGAAGGTCTGATTCGCGCCGGTCCAGCGACACATCCGCGAACAGGCCGGTTGCAAACAGTGTTTTCAGAGAGAGATCGAGACGTTCGCCATCAAAGGAATCGCCGGGCTCGACAAGAAGATAAGACTCAACCGTGCGCGCTTCGATCCGCTGATTGCCCTCGACGATAATCGAGCGAATCGTGCCGCCGAGTTCGCCTTCCTGTGCGGATGCCTGCGACACCGCTCCGAAACCGCCGCCAAAGACGATTGTGAGCATGGTCATGAAGGTCGCTGCGATGAAGGTACGCATATACAAGGTCCGTGTGTAACTTGTCAGAAGGTACGGCTAACCGCCCGCGCTCTTAAAGATTCCGGTCTCCAAGATGTCGCCCCAAGTGACGAACACGAACATCCCTATCAGCAGCACGAGCCCAGCGGTCAAGCTCGCCTCTTGCACTTTGGCGGGCAACGCTTTGCCCATTAACGCTTCATAAGCGTTGAAAACGAGGTGTCCACCATCCAGCACAGGCAGGGGAAGCAGATTGAAGAAACCGATCCCAACCGAGACCAGCGCGCAAATCTGCAGCGTCGTCCAGAAGAGGTAATTGAGGCGTTGCGACAGCGGCACGTGTGTGGCCTCGATCGCGCCATTGTAGACGCGGCGTGTCGTATCGCCGATGCCGACCGGCCCCGTCAGGCTGCTGAGCGGCTCCTTGCCGGTCGCCATGCGCCCGATCATCCAGACGGTCGTATCCAGCGTCTCACCGGTCTCCACGATCCCGCCGACAATCGAGTCCAGTACGCCGAACCGGTCTGGCTCGAGACGCGTAACAGTCAATCCAACACCGATATTGCCCATGGATGTGATCTGGCCGATGGCGTTCTCGCGGGTCACCCGCTCAGGCGTCACCGCCAGTCTAACGGTCTCAGTATCGCGCAGGACATCGACGAGAATTTCCTCGTCTGCACCCAGCTGGATGATCGGCAGAAAATCAGAACGGCTTTCCACCGGTTCGCCTTTGATTGTCTGGATCACATCGCCGGCCTGAAACCCCGCAACAGCGGCAGGCGAACCCTCGTTGACGCCGGAGATACCGATCTCTTCACGAACGCTGCCATTGAAGAACAGCATCAGGGAGAAGATCACGGCGGCGAGAATGAAATTGGCCGCCGGCCCGGCAACGGCGATCACCGAGCGCGGACCGACACCAAGTTCAGGAAAGGCACGGCCAACGGGACCAGACTCGATCTTGCCCACGTCGCCCGCGAGCTGGCTTTCACCGACAAATTTCACGAACCCGCCGAGCGGGATCCAGTTCACACGCCAGCGCGTGTTGCGCTTGTCGGTCACCTCGAAGATCGGCTTGCCAAATCCAACGGAAAAAGACTCGGCGGCTGCCCCATAGAAACGGCCCGCCAGATAGTGCCCGAGCTCATGCACGACCACGACAACGCCGAGCATGAAAACAAGTGACCCGAGGAAGAGCGGTCCCTGACTAAGAAATTCCATCAAAAGACCTTTCTACTCGCCGATCCTGCATGTCCTTCAGGACAGATCGCGCCATTTTTCGGGCTTCGTCATCTAACGCAAGCACATCCGCCAGCGTTTCTGGAGAAACATTCGCAAAATCGCCGCCAAAGAAGGACTCCAGTGTCTTCTCTACGATCACGCTTATGTCGAGGAATCTGCACCGCCCCTGAACAAAAGCCGAAACGGCCTCTTCATTAGCGGAATTTAATACAGCCGGTGCCCCCTTGCCGAACCGCAGAGCCGCACGGGCAAGATTAACGGCCGGAAACCGCTCATTATCGACTGGCTCAAAGTGAAGCGCACCAATGCTCGCCAGATCCAGCTTTTTTACATTGGTTTCAACGCGCTCTGGCCAGGCGAGTGCGTGGGCAATCGGTATTCGCATGTCCGGCGTATTGAGTTCAGCAAGCACAGACCCGTCAGCATAATGGACCATGCCGTGAACAATCGACTGCGGGTGCACAACGATCTCAATCTGGTCTTCTGGCATGTCGAACAGGTATGCCGCCTCGATGAATTCGAGGGCCTTGTTCATCAATGTGGCGCTGTCGATCGAGTTCTTTATCCCCATGTCCCAAACCGGGTGGGCTCTGGCCATGTCAGGCGTTGCCTCGCGCATCTCGTCGTGGGTCGACGTCCTGAACGGGCCTCCGGAGGCGGTGATGGTCAGCTTTTCGACGTCCTTGCCGGACTGCATGGCCTGGAAAATCGCATTGTGCTCGGAATCGACGGGGACGACATCGACGCCACGGTCGGCGGCTTCCTTAAGGATCAGCTCTCCCGCACAGACGATGCTCTCCTTGTTCGCGATGGCGACGCTGTTGCCGGCCTGAATAGCCGCCAGCGTCGAAGGCAGACCGGCGGAGCCAACAATTGAAGCGAGGACGCGGTCGCAGGGCACCGCAGCCGCCTCGTTGACGGCCTGCTCCCCCGCGGAACATCCGATATTGGTCCCCGCGAGCCGCTCGCGCAGCTCACCCAGCTTCGACTCGTCAGCAATCACGGCCTGTTTCGGCCGGTGATGAAGGGCAAGGTCAGCCAGCGCGGCAACATCCGAACCAGCGGCCAGAGCTTCGACCTCGAACCTGACCGGACCGCCCTTATTCGCGTGCTCGATCACATCGAGGGCTGAGCCCCCTATCGAGCCGGTGCAGCCGAGAATCGTTATCCGCCGGAGATCGCTCATCCGGACAGTCCTAGCAGGCGGACAAGGTCTGGCGAAACGAGGAATATCGGCACCGTTGCCATGCAGACGGCCCCCAGACCGTCAACACGGTCCATCACGCCACCATGCCCGGGCACGAGGCCGCTGGCATCCTTGACCCCAAATCGTCGTTTGACCTGCGACTCAGCGAGATCACCGAATTGAGCAACCACGGAAATAAGCGCACCTGTGACGATCCATGGCAGGTATGGCGCGCCCAGCTGGGTGGCCGCCGCGATGCCGCAAAGCATACAGCTCATCACACCGCCAAGAGCCCCGCTCCATGTCTTGTTCGGGCTGTCTTTCGGCGACAGCGGAGGACCGCCAAACGTCCGGCCCGCGAAGTAAGCGCCGACGTCCGAGGCCCAGACCGTTGCCATGAAGATCAATGCTGCCGACTGCCCATCCCAGCCGCCTTCCCTGAGTGCCAGCAGAAGCGTTGGCGGTGCGGCGGTGTAGATGAGGCCAAGTGCGGCTCTTGTGCGGACACTGGCCGTGAGCGCGATGATCAGCAAGGCCAGAATGGCCGCCCCGATCGCATAGGGCCAACCGCCCATCTGAAACGCCAGCGGCGCAATCCCCGACGCGGCCATCATCGCCCACGCCGGAATGCTGCGGCTCATGTCCGACCATTCATACCCCATGATCAGAGCGAACACGGCGCAGGCGACCGCGAGCCACCATCCACCAAACCACACCACAAAGAGCCCCAGAGGGATCAGAACGGCAGCCGAAAGAATGCGCAACGTCAGCTCGCCGGTCTTGCGCGGCTGCCTGTTGTCAGAAGGGCTCACTCTAAGCCGTTCCCGACGCGACAGCGCCGAACCGCCGCTCACGGGCAGAGTACGTCTCCAGAGCCGACTTCAGATGCTCAATGGTGAAGTCAGGCCAGAGCACGTCGACGAAGATCATTTCCGAGTATGCGATCTGCCACAGGAGAAAGTTGCTGATCCGGTATTCTCCGCTTGTGCGGATGATGAGGTCAGGGTCCGGCCAACCAGATGTATCGAGGCGACTTTCAATCGCTTTCTCATCGATCGACGAGGCCTCAATGCGACCCGCGGCAACATCCTCCGCGAGACTGGACACAGCTCTTACGATCTCTTCCCTGCCACCGTAATTGAAGGCGATGGTCAGGAAAAAGTGCTCGTTGTGGGCAGTTTCTTCTTCGGCGCGCTTGACCAGCTCAGCGATGTCCGGCGGGAGGCCCGCGCGGTTACCGATAACACGCACCTGAACGCCTTCGCGTTTCAGACGTGCGAGGTCTCTTTTAACATAGGCGCGCAGAAGGCCGAACAGCGCGGTAACTTCGGAGACCGGGCGGCGCCAGTTTTCGGTCGAGAATGAGAACACTGTCAGCCGCTGTACGCCGAGATTGCCAGCCGCCTCTATGGTTCGCCTCAGCGCCTCAACACCGCGCTCATGGCCCGCCTCACGGGGGAGCCCACGCGCTTTGGCCCAGCGTCCATTGCCGTCCATTATAATAGCGACATGATCCGGGCCGTGAGACCCGGACGCTTCGCTGGTCGACATAGGCGCGGCTGACATCAGACCTGCATAATCTCCGCTTCTTTTGCCTTGAGGGACTCGTCGACCTTCTCGATGTAGGAGTCGGTCAACTTCTGGACATCGTCTGACATCCCGCGATGATCGTCTTCACTGATCTCGCCGTCCTTCTCCATCTTCTTTAGGGCATCCATGCCATCACGGCGAATGTTACGAACGGCAACGCGGGCCGCTTCTGCATACTTGCCGGCAACCTTGGTCAGCTCGGTGCGGCGTTCTTCGTTCAAAGGTGGAATCGGAATGCGGAGATTGGTGCCATCAATGACGGGATTCAAACCAAGCCCGGCATCGCGGATCGCGCGGTCTGCCGCGCCAACGAGTTCTTTGTCCCAGATATTCACGGCGATCATCCGCGCATCAGGAACAGACACCGAGCCAACCTGGTTCAACGGCATCTTCGAACCGTATGCCGGCACAACCACCGCATCGAGGAGATTGACGGAGGCCCGGCCTGTTCTCAGCCCCTGGAATTCCGTCGAGAGAGAGCCGATCGCTCCCTCCATACGTCGCTTCAAATCGTTCTGGTCGTAGCTCATCTAATTTGCCTTCGTCTCATCTGAGATCACGGTGTAGTCGCCCCGGGCGTGCAGGACATTCTGCAGCGCGCCCTTCTGATGCAGCGAAAAGACCACGATTGGTATACCTGTGTCACGCATAAGGCTGACCGCGGATGCATCCATCACTTTCAGGTTCAGCGACAGCACATCCTGATAGCTCAAATGGTCGTAGCGGGTCGCGTCCGGGTCTGTCTTGGGGTCAGCGCTGTAAACGCCATCAACCTGCGTACCTTTCAGCATGGCGTCGCAGTTCATCTCGGCCGCGCGAAGTGCAGCCCCGGTATCGGTGGTGAAGAAAGGATTGCCCGTGCCAGCAGAGAAGATCACGATCCGCCCCTTCTCCATGTGGCGTATAGCTTTCCGGCGGATGAAGGGCTCACACACCGATTCCATGCGAATGGCCGACTGGAGACGCGTCGGCACGCCGATTTGCTCCAATGCGCTCTGCATCGCCAGACCATTCATGATCGTGGCGAGCATGCCCATATTATCAGCTTGAGAGCGGTCCATGCCGGACGCGGCCACAGAGACACCGCGGAAGATGTTCCCGCCCCCGATTACGAGGCAGATTTCAGCACCGGACGACCGGGCGGCGGCGATTTCTTCAGCGAAACGCAGGCAGGTCGGCATGTCGACGCCGAAGTCGCCATCGCCCATCAGGGCCTCGCCGGACAGTTTAAGCAGAACCCGTTTGTATTTGAGGCCGTCTTCACCTGCCATGCCGCGCTCCATTCAGTGACTGACGGCGACTTAAAGGATTCCGGGCCGCCTGTCATGGGCGGCCCGGAGCTCATTACATGTGGTGAAGCGCTTTTTACGCGCCTTTGGTCAAGGCAGCGACTTCATCAGCGAAATCGTCTTCCGCTTTTTCAATGCCCTCGCCCAGCGTGAACCGAACAAAGCCTTTGAGCGTTGCACCGCTATCGGTGATGAATTCACCGACAGTCTGGTCAGGGTTCATGACGAAAGCCTGCTCAACAAGGACGACTTCCTTGAAGAACTTCTTCATCCGGCCCTCAATCATCTTCTCGATGACATTGTCCGGCTTACCGCTTTCGCGCGCCTGCTCGGTCAGAACCGACTTTTCCTTCTCGACCAGGGCCGGGTCCATTTCATCAGCCGTTGCCGCCGCTGGCATCGTCGCAGCGACATGCATCGCAACCTTGCGGCCAGCCTCTTCGAGATCGCCATCGCCTTCCAGCGCAACGATCACACCGACCTTGCCCATGCCATCGGCCTCGGCGTTGTGGATGTAGGACGCAACGGCACCTTTCTCGACGGAGAGCTTGGCCGCACGGCGCAATGACATGTTCTCGCCGATCGTAGCAACGAGACGCTTGATCATGTCTTCGACTGTACCGTCACCGTCTGGTGCGGGGGCGCTGGCAACAGCTTCGGTGGAGCCATCGGTGCCGAGCGCCGTTTCAGCAATCTGCGCGAGCGCTGTCTGGAACTGAGCGTTCCGGGCAACGAAGTCCGTCTCGGCATTAAGCTCGACGAGCGCGCCGATATTGCCATCAGCAGACACTTTGGCGGCCACGAGGCCGTCAGCAGCGGTTCGACCCGCTTTCTTGTCTGCCTTCGAAAGGCCTTTCGCACGCAGCCAATCGGTTGCTGCTTCCATATCGCCATCGGACTCAACAAGAGCCCTCTTGGCATCCATCATGCCCGCGCCGGTCTTGTCGCGCAGGCCTTTAACGAGGGCGGCGGTAATCTCAGCCATCGTGATTTCCTCAGTTTGAAGTCAGTATCGGGATATTAGCTAGCGGGCTTTTCAGCTTCGGCAGCGGCGTCTGGCGCGGCTTCCTCAGTCTCTGTCGTCGCAGCTGCGGGTTCAGTTGCCTCAGGAGCAGCTTCAGCTGCTTCCGGCGCGGCATCGGTCGCTTCAGAAGGTGCTTCTGCCGTCTCGGCGGCGGCCATGTCTGCTGCAGCCACGTCGAGCTCTGCGAGGTCGTCAATGTCTTCCAGAGCGCCAAGATCGACGTCCAGTCCGGCGGTAGACTCAGCCAGTCCGTCGAGCACAGCGTCAGCGATCAGGTTGCAGTAGAGCGAAATCGCACGGGCGG
>JBCBTR010000036.1:0-14128 GCA_039818545.1 Pseudomonadota bacterium | reverse complement strand
GACATTGTTTTGAACAGCTCCGATTATGATAACAGCGAAAACGCTCAGGACTCAGCCTGCCTGTTCGGCCGCGTCCTTGACGGTAAGGGCGGCGGCAGGCCGATAAGCTGGAAGGATGCGCAGGCTTGGGCACCCGCCTCAGACAGCGAGACACTCTGGCTCCATCTGGACAGAACCAAACCTGAAGCCCTGACACTGCTGCAGGACACCCTCCGTCTGCCCGCGGCCACAGTCGACATCCTGATCTCGAACGAGACACGGCCGCGCGCGTTTCGCGAAGATGATGCCCTGATCACCATCCTGCGCGGCATCAACTTCAATGACGGCCAAGATCCCGAAGACATGATCGCGATGCAGATCTGGGCTGATGAGCGACGCGTGATCACGCTTCGCCGCCGCCGGCTGCAGACCCCGCGCGACGTGCTGGACGAGATCGAAAAAGGGCGCGGGCCGAAAACCGCCGGAGATCTGGTTGCGGACATCGTGGAACAGTTGGCCGCCAAGATGAGCCGCGCCATCGTCAACATGAATGAACGCATCGACCGACTGGAGCAAACCGATCCGGCAAGCGATGTGGAGGGCAAGCTGGACGAAATCTCAGGCATTCGCCGCAACTGCCTCGCCCTTCAGAGGTTCATGTCGCCGCAACATGAAGCCCTAACGCAGATCAGCCATGATCCACCCGCCTTCATGTCGGAGGAGAACAAGAAGGATGTACGCGAAGCGATCGACCGGCTGCGCCGCTACCTGGACGATCTCAACGTCTCAAAGGAAAGCGCCCTCGTCATTCAGGACGACCTCAACAACCGCGCGACCAACCAGTCCAATCGCACGATGTATATGCTGTCCATCGTGGCTGCGATCTTCCTGCCACTTGGCTTCATCACCGGGCTGCTGGGGATCAATGTCGGTGGCATGCCGGGCGTCGACTCCGAGATGGCCTTCTGGGTCACGGTAGGGCTTCTGACTGCCCTGCTCGGCGTCCAGCTCTACGTCTTTCGGAAGCTCAAATGGCTTTGAACCAGATACAGTCGAACCCAACGCCGACCGAGCAGGCTGAAGAAGTCCTCGGTACGGCCGTAGACATCTGGCAAACCTTTTCGACCTGGCTGGAATCCCTCGCAGATACGGTCTTTTCGATGGGGTCGCTCTGGCAGGCGATTGCCATCATCGTCGCCGCCGCCCTCGGATTCATCCTCTCCCGCTTCCCGGTGGGTCAGCTCAAGAAACTGGCCAAAGCGCGCGACGAGCCGGACTTCCTCTTCCGTCTGTATACATCCATCGCCCGGGTCGTCTGGCCAGCCGTCACGGCGATCCTCCTCTGGGTCACGACGACGGCGTTCAGCGTCTACGACTTGCCGAGCAGTGGGTTGCGCGTTGTTTCAAGTCTCCTGAACGCCTGGATCATTGTCCGGCTGATCACGTCGAACATGAAGGAAGGCTTCTGGTCGACCTCACTTGCCCTGCTCGCCTGGACCATCGCCGCGCTATACATCCTGCGCCTGCTCGACCCGGTGACGACTTCTCTTGATTCCGCAGCATTCGAGTTTGGCGGGTCACGCCTTTCGCTGCTTCAGATCATCACCAGCATTGTCGTTGCGATCATCGCGCTTTGGGCGGGCCGTGTGGCCGGGGATGCCGCACAGAGCCAGCTGAGAAGCTCGCAAAGCCTGACGCCGTCCATGGCTGGCCTGCTCGGTCAGGTGGCGAAAATCTCCCTGATGGTGATCGCGCTGGTGGTGGCGCTCTACTCGGTCGGCGTGAACCTGACAGCCCTCACCGTCTTCTCCGGTGCACTTGGCGTCGGCATCGGTTTCGGCATGCAGAAGGTCTTTGCCAACTTCATTTCCGGCATGATCATCCTGTTCGAGAAGTCGCTCAAAGTTGGAGACTTCATCGAGCTCCAGTCCGGCGTCACTGGCCTGGTGCAGGAAATCAACATCCGCTCCACGCTGATCACTACCAACGACAATATCGACATCCTCGTCCCGAACGAGGAGTTCATCAATTCACAGGTCATCAACTGGACCCTGAAGGAAGCCACGCGCCGCCAGCATATTCCTTTTGGTGTGGCCTATGGCACGGACAAGGAACTCGTCCGCAGCGCCGTTCTGGAGGCCGCCGAAGAGGTCGAGTGGACCTTTATGAGTAGCGGGGCCCGCAAGCCGCAGGTCTGGCTGGTCGAGTTCGGCGATTCCAGCCTCAATTTCGAGCTGGTGGTCTGGGTCACCGAGATTGCCGTGGTGCGTCCGGCCCGTGTCATCGCCGACTATAACTGGGCGATCCATACCGCTCTGGAAGAGAAGGGCATCGAGATTCCCTTCCCACAACGCGATCTCAATTTCAGAGACTCCTCGACCGTTCGTGTCCAGATGGTCGATCCTGATGAAAAGGCGACTGAACCCGACGAATAGAGCCACGCTCGCTTGACAGAGATGAGGCCCGGCGGCACCCCGCATCGATGCGCGCGCCGTCCCCCATCCTGATTGCGGCCTTCGGCGTCTTTTGCGGCTGTGTCATCGACGCGCTGATCAAGGGCCTGTCGGCGGACATCAACGTTCTGGTGATCACGCTCTGGCGGTTCGTCTTCGGCGCGCTCTACTCGAGCGCGCTTTATCTGGCGGCACGCAAACCTCGCCCCAGCGCAGCGGCGTGGCGCTTCCACACCATGCGGGGCGCAATTCAGGTCGTGGCCGCGCTCGCCTTCTTCTACGCGCTCACCCAGCTTGGCCTTGCCGAGGCGACCGTTCTTGGCTTCACCGCTGCGCTCATGATCGCACCGATTGCGTGGATCATCCTCGGTGAAAAACTGAACGGGTTAAGTGTGCTGGCGGCCTTTGTCGGGTTTGGCGGTGCGGCGCTTGCGGTCTGGGGATCAGCCGGTGGCGGGCCGGAAGACGGCAATCGTGTCTACGGCGTGGCGGCCGTGCTGATCGCGGCATTGGCCTATGCGGCGGCGGTGGTTCTGCTTCGCCTGCGGACCCGCACGGAAGACAGCCTGACCATTGTGATGTTCTCGAATGTCATGCCTGCGCTGATCCTTGTCGGTATAGCGCTCATCATAGAAACGACCTCGGTTGGGCGAACGGTTCAGTTCATTCCCGATCTGGTCCATGTCCCGCTTCTCGCAACGATCGGCCTGTTCGGCATGGGCATCTGGTGGATGTTCACCCTGGCTTATGCCCGGGCCCCGGCACAGCGCCTCGCCCCGCTGGAATACACGGCGCTGATCTGGGCCTCCATACTCGGTTACTTCTTCTTTGAGGAAACACCCGGCTGGCCGCTCTTCGCAGGGGCCGCGATCATCATCGGAGCCTGCATGATCGTCGCCTTCGAAAGCCGGTTTTCCGCCCGCAAGGAAGCCGGCCTGCCAACGAGCGATATTCTCGACTAGGACGCGGTGCAGGTCTCGGCGATCTTTTCGGCAGAACCGGTGATTGTCACAGGCGCGCGCTGAGCCCCCTCGCCGATCCAGCCTTCCGCCGTCAGCACAGCCGCATGCGCGGTCGTCACGATCTGACCGTCGACCTCGCCGCGCACGCCGCCATCGCACGCCATGGCGAACCTGTATCCGTCCTCGATCGCTTCGGTACGCGTGATGCGGCACCCCTGACCGAGCGCCTCTGCCGTACGGGAGAGTGAGCGTTTGGCCTTGGCTGGCGTCACGCATTCCCGGCCCGTATCGCCCATCGGCAAGCCGCCAAGGAGCGCGGTCACGTCATAGGCCCAGAGCCCCGGTGTGACTTCGATCTCCGCATCGCTCGCGCCCGCAAGCGGGGCAAACGCAACAAGAGCTGCGCTGATCAGGATCGCTTTCATGGGCTCTCTCTCCATTTCACCGGATGCCTGTTATGGCGCGTATTGAGGCCGAAACGCGGCGCGCCTTGTGACGAAGCGGTAAGACGCATCGCACCTGAGGCCTTGCACAACGCCGTGAGCCGCGCCCTGTCGCCGCAGCCAATCCCTTGCCTCAATGGCTGGCCCTATATACCCGTGGCGAAGGCAAAAATGGCAGCCAGATGACCAGCTACACCTCCGACCCGCGACAGCACACGTCTGAAACGGCAGAATCGATGGCCGACGTTCGGTATGAGATCGACCGGATAGACCGCGTTCTGGTGGAAATCCTTGCCGAGCGGCAATCCTTCATGGACGCCGCGGCCCGCATCAAGCCGGACCGAAACGTGGTCCACGATCGCGCGCGTATTGAGGATGTCATCACCAAGGTGCTGGCCGAATGCGAACGTCAGGGCCTGTCGCCGGCCATTGCAGAGCCCGTCTGGCGGACCCTGATCGACCGCTGCATTGCCTACGAATTCGGCTCATTTGATCGGACAAAGCTGCCCGAACCGGCCAGTTCGTAAGCCACTTTCGCCGCCGCTTCGAGCGCCGGCATCAATTCACTGCGGATTTCATTGATGGATACGGCCGCCGCTGTGCGCGAAACGCTTTCGCCGCGTCCGAGCCGCTCTGTCGCCTCGCATGCCTTGGCGAGCCGCATGGCCCCGATGCTAAGCGCGGCCCCTTTCATCGTATGAGCGGCATCCGCCCAGCGCTCTGCTGAGAGCTTCGGGTCGAGCAAGCGCTCCCACATGGAGGTCTGCTCCTTGAAAATCTCCAGAACTTCAGCGGCTAAGGCGGCGTCTCCGCCTGTCATCGCGGATAAGTGATCTCTGTCGAGCACGGCGAGATCTTCACTCATTTGCTAATCCTGCTTGGCATTCGGCCACAGTGCCGCGCTTCGAATGCGCTGTCAGCCGAAATTCCGTCTTGTTTATTGATTGAAAATCGATACGGAAGGCGTTATCAAATACAGATCAGAAACTCGGGGCTTCCCATGCTGTCCGTCCTTATCATTTTACGAAACGCCGTCATCGTTGCGCTGCTCAGCTGGCTTGGCTTGCAGGCTCCAACAGGTGACGATGAGAGCAGCCAGCTCGAAGAGAGCGCGGTGTCACTGATCGGTTCATTCCGCTAAGCGACCCTGAAACCGCCGTAATCTATGACGATTCTATCTCGCATCCCCTTGCTGGGTGCGGTATGGACGAGTCATGAATGACGAAAAAGACACCCTGGAAACTGAACGCGCACGCCTGAGCGTGCGCCGTCGGCTGACCTCTGCACGGTCAACAGGACAGTGGATGCCGTGGGTCGGCTTCACACTGGCCTTCGCGTGGTGGGGCGCTGCAGCAGGTGTTGCGTTTTCGGGATTTGGGCCAGCCATCGCCGCCGCGCCGCTGCCCGCTGTGATCGCTGGCGGCCTTGGCGCTGCCATTCCGGGTTTCCTGATTCTCACCGCCGGGTTCATGGGCCGGGAGTCGGCGCGCGCGCATGCCGCTAATGCCATCGTGCTCGACGCCGCTGACAGCCTGCTCACCCCCTCCTCCCAACTCTCAGCGGACGGCAAGCTCTTCGCCAGCGAAATGTCAGACAGCGCCGCGCAGGTCGACCGCGCCATGGGTCATGCCCTCTCGGCCATGAAAGCCATGGCCGCCGAGATTGGCGATGAGCGCCTGCGTCTTGAATCAGTTGCTTATGCCAGCGCAGACAATGCGCGCGACCTTGCCGAACGCCTCGCCGGGGAACGCGCAGCTCTCGAAACACTCGCACGCGAGTTGAAAAGCCAGACGGAGGCCATGACAGACGCCATTCCGCGTCAGGCCGATCTCATGGTTGATGCCGCCCGCAAGGCTGGTGAGGAAATCGCCGCAGCCGACGAAGCCCTTGAAACGCGGCTTCTGGAAATGGATGGCGTGGGCAACACACTCGGAGCCAAGCTGGTCGATCTCGATACGCTCGCCACCGAGGCGGCCAAGCGCTCCGAAACGCTGACCTATGCCGTCACGCGCGTCGAAGAGAAACTCGAACAATCCCGCAAGACGGTTGAATCAGCCGTACGCGCCGGGGAAATGGCTGCTGCTGCCGCTGGCACAACCGGCGACGCCCTGAAGGATGCCGTATCTTCGGCGCTTGATGGCGCCCGTGCCGCGAGCGCAGACATCCATGCCCGCACCCGGGCCGCATCCGAAGAAACCGCGCAGGCACTGGCCGACCTTCGCCGCCAGTGCGACGAGGCCGTCTCTGCACTGCGCCGGACAGCCGATGCCGCACATGCCGAAACAACGCGTCTTGGCGGTGTGCCGACGCCGGTAAATGGCAAGGCGGAGGAGCGCTCCAGCCCAACGCTTGAACTCGGCGCGGACGAAACCCCGCAGGTGCTCACCGAGCCAACCGTGACGCCGCCCGCCATGAATGGTCATCATAAGACCAAGGACGACACTTCGAACGATGATGATCTGTTCGAGGCCGGCGCGTCGGATGTCTCCCTCCGTCAACGGATGGACGAGACTGACGAGTTCGACATACCGGCCCCAATCGTGCGCACGCCAGAGTCCGGCGAGTCAGACTGGCGCGATATCCTGTCTGATCTCGGCGATGATGCCGGTGCTGCCGCCGAGGACCGCGAAGAGACCGCCGAACAGCTGATCACACGGCTCCAGACCTCCGGCATTCGCCTGCCGGATGCGATCAAGCCGAAAGACAAGAAGAAAATCGCCGCCGCCGCCAAGAAAGGCGAAGAGTATCGCCGCTCGGCGACGCTGGACGCGGCCCGCCGGCAGGTCGAGCGTGTCTCCAAACGACTTGAAGCCGATCGCGGCCTGCTCACCCTCGCCCGTGATTTCATCACAGTCGAGGAAGAGGACGCGCTGACAGCCCTCGCGCAGACCAGCGGGTCCGGCCGCAATGCGAGCCCGCGCCTGTCCGCCTTCCTGCTGGTCGATGCCGCCCTCGCCCCCGAGGCCTCCGCCTGATTCGGCTCTGATTCGCCAACCTCACTGCGAATCGCCTAACAGGGCGCAATGCCCATTGCCGTTGCCCTGATCATACTCGCCGTCTCTTTCGTGACGTCGTTTATCTCAGGCATATTCGGAATGGCGGGCGGGCTGATCCTGATGGGCGTACTGGCTGCACTCGTGCCGGTCGCGTCCGCCATGATTATCCATGGGGCTTTACAGATGGCGGCCAATGGCTGGCGCGCCTGGCTCTTGCGCGGGGATATCGACTGGACTGTCTTTCGCCGATACGCGGCCGGTTCCATGGTCGGCGTCGCGGCGCTCTTGCTCGTTTCATGGCAGCCGGACAAGCGCGCGCTTTACCTGCTGCTCGGCCTGACGCCGCTTCTTGTCTGGCTCCCCAGGGAACGCCTCGACCTCGACATACAACGCCCGCTGCACGCCTATGGCGCGGGTGCGGGCGTGCAGGCCCTGAACACGCTGGCAGGCGTTGCCGGGCCGCTGCTCGATCTCTTCTTCGTCCGGACAGAAATGACCCGCCAGCAGATCGTCGCGACAAAATCGGTCACGCAAACGCTGGCCCATCTTGTGAAGATCGCCTTCTGGAGCGTGCCGATTGTCTCAGCCGCTGGCGTCGCCGCCCTGCCGCCGGCCTGGTTCATCCTCGCCGCGATCCCCATCGCGATGAGCGGCACATGGCTCGGCGGTCTTGTTCTGCACCGCATGAACGATGTGAACTTCAAGGCATGGATGAAGGGCCTCGTCACCGTGATCGGCTGCGTTTACCTGCTGCGCGCGGCCGGGCTCTACTAGGCGCCATCCGAAGTACCCAGTGCCGGCACCGCACCCGGCAACGGAGGGCGAGTAGCGATGCGTGCTCCGTCGCGATAGTATCCTCCTATCGATTACGCGGTTGGGCGCTGGAGTATGGTATGAGCGAGCTTGATTTTCGGAAGGAAGAGACCCCTGCGCTGAACAGGAGCGGGAGCTTGTGCCCAGCGGTGAAAGCCGCCGACATGATTGGCGACAAATGGATACTCCTTCTCCTGCGGGAGTTGATGACGGGCTCTTCCCGCTACAATGAGTTCCAACGCGCGCTGCCGCGCATCTCGCCCACGGTGCTCAGCAAGCGCCTCAAAGAAATGGAGATCGATGGGCTCGTTGTGAAGAAATCCGTCGCAGGCGAGAAATCGACCGAATACCGGCTGACGCGGTGCGGACGGGAACTCGGCCCACTGATCAACTACATGTCTAAATGGGGCCTGCGCTGGGCGCGTCGTCGCATGAGTGAAGAAGATCTCGATGTCGGTTGTTTCATGTGGGACTTCCATCGCAACCTCAACACAGCGGAGCTTCCAGATGGCGAGACCGTATTCTGCGTGCATTTTCCCGAACTCGACTCGCACAGTCGCTGGTGGCTGGTCGCTAGCGGGGACGTGGTCGACCTTTGCACGGACGACCCCGGAAAGTCGGTCGATCTTTACATGACAGGAGACCTCGCCTCCTTCGCGGAGGTGTGGATGGGCGATCGCGATATTCACGCCGCCACCAGGAACGATGAAGTTGTGATGATGGGCGCTTCGCATCTCGTGAAAACAGCGGCGCAATGGTTCCCTAAGTCGCGTTATGCGGATGTCCGGCCAAAGCGCTTTCTCGGGGACGAATTGCCCGAGGCCGGTTGAACCGCGACGTACTACTTTTTGCGTAGTGGATGGCTTCGATCCGTGTAGTGCCCTGCTACGCTGGACGAACTATCTGAAACGGGGCCATTTCAGCCAATCTCCACCTGCCGCCGGATGGTCTGGCGCAGCGAAAGTAGGAGATACTGATATGCCACTCGTTACTGTTGATCTTATCAAGGACGTTTTCACGCCCGAGCAGAAGAAGGCGATCATCGAGAAGGTCACCGAAGCCATGATCGAGGTCGAAGGTGAAGCGATGCGTCCGGTCACATGGGTCCGCATCCTGGAAGTCGAGCAGGGAGACTGGGCCATTGGCGGCCAGTGCCTCAGCGCTTCCGATGTCCATGCTATGGCCGCGCAACCCGCCGCATAACGGCCGGCGCTTTGCCCGAGACAACAAGAGGGGCCATTTCGGCCCCTCTTTTTCTTGTCATTCGCCACCCGGCCCTAGCCGAGCTTGCAAACGCAGATCTTGTTGCCGTCCGGGTCGCGGAAATATGCGCCGTAAAAGGTTGGCATCCGATTGCCCGGTGCCCCTTCATCGGCGGCGCCCAGTTCGATCGCCTTGTTGTAAACCTTGTCGACCGTCTCATTATCCGGCGCTGCAATGGCCGGCATCACGCCATTTCCGCAGGAGGCCGCGCTTTCATCATAAGGGCCGCCAATGGCCAGCATCGGCGCGCCCGGCGCGGTGCCATAGAAGTAGAGCCGGTTATTGTCGAACAAGCGCTTGGCCCCCATCACACCCAGCACTTCGTCATAGAAGGCTTTCGCCTTTTCCACATCATTCGATCCAAGCGTCACATAAGCCAGCATCATCATCTCCCTTGGTTGATTTGGCGCAACACGACCACGCCAGAACGCGCGCAGCAAGCCCTAACGCCGCGTCGTCGCTTGACGTTGACGTGAACGTCTGTTGCAACGCCTCCAAACCTATCAAGCCCCCAACAGGAGCCCCCCTCATGTCAGATATCCGTTTCGAAAATCGCGTCGCCATTGTCACCGGCGCAGGTGGGGGTCTCGGCCGCTGCCACGCGCTGGAACTGGCCCGCCGCGGCGCGAAAGTCGTCGTCAACGATCTTGGCGGCTCGATGGACGGCACAGGCGGCAATTCCGAAGCCGCCGAAAGCGTGGTCGCCGAGATCAAGGCCATGGGCGGCGAAGCCATCGCGAACGGCTCATCGGTCTCTGACGATGCCGGCGTGAAGAAAATGATCGAAGACACGATGGACGCGTTCGGCCGCATCGACATCCTGATCGCCAATGCGGGCATCCTGCGCGACAAGTCCTTCTCCAAGATGACGATGGACGACATCAACCTCGTCCTCGACGTGCACCTGCGCGGCTCTTTCAAGCCGATCCACGGCGCGTGGAACATCATGAAAGAGCAGAATTACGGACGCATCGTCGTCACCACCTCTTCCACCGGCCTCTACGGCAATTTCGGACAAGCTAATTACGGCGCAGCCAAGCTCGGTGTGGTCGGCATGATGAACACGCTGAAAATCGAAGGCGCGAAGAACAACATCAAGATCAACACGATCTGCCCGATCGCCGCGACACGCATGACCGAAGGCCTGATGCCACAGCCAATGTTCGATGCGCTAAAGCCGGAATACGTCACCCCGGCCGTGATCAACCTCGTCAAGGACGACGCACCAAACGGCGTCATCATCTCCGCAGGGGCGGGCGCTTTCTCCATGGCGCAGATCGTCGAGACCAACGGAGCCTTTGTCGGCACGGGCGATGACTTATCCGCTGAAGCGGTCGCGGCCAAGTGGGACCAGATCACCGACACCTCCACCCAGACCGCCTTCAAGGCCGGCAACGAGCACGGCGCAAACATCTTCGCCCGCATCACAGAGGCGACCAGCTAAGCAATATCTGCAAAGACCAGACAAAAGCCCGCGCCGAAAGGTGCGGGTTTTTTCTTCGCCTGTCGCAAGAGCATGCTTTCAATAGACGTCGTAAAACTGCTAGCGTTCACTCGTATATTCGGGGGAGCTTACAAGATGCGCATACTACTGCTGGCAGCGATGTTTGGACTACTGGCCGAACTGGGGCTGGCTCAGACACTGCCTCCACTGGAAGCCTACGGAAAGCTCCCCGACATCCGCGCCATGACGCTGTCCCCCAGCGGCAATAAAGTCGCCTACATCATGGACAACGGAGAGATCGAAGCACTCGTCGTTTACGATCTCGTCACAAAGGAAAGCACGGGGATCGACACAACACAGATTAAGGCACGGGACGTTCACTTCGCCAATGAACGCTATGTCGTCCTCATGGTTTCAGACACTAGAAGAATCTACGGCTATCGCGGAAGGCTTGAGTATAGCGCAGCCTTTTCGTTCGACACAGAAACCAAAGACATCGACCAGTTGCTCGCCCGCGCGGATGATGTCTTTCCAGGTCAATCTGGAATTGGGCGTGTTATTGGCCGCCTGCATGGTGAAGACAAGTTGCTTATGCCCGCCTATTCCGGCGGCCGCGGGTCACGATCACCACCCTACAGTCTTTTCGAAGCGAAGCTCGACTCCCGCTACGGGGCGCTCGTAGAGCGTGGTCGCAACAGCACCTTCGACTGGTTCGTCAACAATAAAGGTGTCGTGCTGGCGCGCGAAGATCACGACAATAATGACAATGTCTATTCGATCCTGACCAAGCGATCCGGCAAGTGGGAGCTTGTCTATCGGGCAGAAGGCGCCGAACTGCTCCCGTTCAGCCTTGTCGGCGTGAAAGCAGACGAGTCCGCCCTGATCGTTATTGATGGGACCGACGACGGGCAAAGCGAGGCCGTGTATGAGCTTGCCTTTGACGGATCGTGGTCTGGCCCGTTCTTTCTCGAAGATGGCAAGGAGATCGACTACGTCATCACAGACTATAATCGCCGCGTGTTTGGCGTGGCCTATTCAGGCATGCTACCGAGCTATGCGTTCTACGATCAGGCACTGACGGAGAGCTTCAAAGCTCTGCAGACGCAGTATCCGGTGTTCAGTATCCAGATCGCGTCGTGGAGCGATGATTGGAGCAGAGTACTCATTCAAATTTCAGGCGGGCGCGAGGCAGCCAACTACTACATCTTCGAACCCGAAACGATGGGAATGAGCTTCGTCGCGAGTTCTAGGACGATCGCCCGAGAAGCAGTCGCTCCCGTGGATACGATCGAATATGCGGCTCGCGACGATCTGATCATTCCTGGCCTCCTGACATGGCCCCCCGGCGACGCACCGAGAGAAAACCTGCCCCTGATTGTGATGCCGCACGGTGGGCCCGCCTCGTACGACCAGTTGGGTTTCCACTGGAAAGCACAGTACTTCGCCAATCGCGGCTACCTGGTTCTTCAACCCAACTTCCGCGGTTCCGACGGGTTTGGATACGATTTTGAATCTGCCGGCCATGGTGAATGGGGTAGGAAAATGCAGGACGATGTCACCGATGGCGTAATGGCACTAATCAACGGCGGCATGGCGGACGGAGAACGCGTTTGCATTGTAGGTGGCAGCTATGGCGGCTATTCGGCGTTGGCTGGCGGGGCCTTCACGCCGGGCCTTTACAAATGTGTGGCTGCCATTGCTCCAGTCAGTGATCTGCCACGCATGCTGATCGACGAGCGGCGTGATCACGGCAAGAATCACTGGGTATACGCATATTGGCAAATGGTTATGGGCGACGCGCGCGAGCATCGTGAGAAGTTGGAGGCCATCTCCCCCGTCAATCATGCAGAAGCCTTTCAGGCACCTGTCCTGCTCATTCACGGCAAAGACGATCTCATTGTCCCGATCCGCCAGAGCAAGCGCATGCGCTCAGCCCTGCGCAGTGCTGGAAAGCCTGTACAACTCATCGAGCTAAAGGGTGAGGATCACTGGTTGTCGACCCGCGAAACCCGGATTGAAACCCTACGCGCGCTCGACGCCTTCGTGACCGAGCACATCGGCACGCCTTGAACCGTGCCTAGACGTTTTCGAAATTCGGGGCGCGGCGGTCAACAAAGCTGTCGACGCCTTCCTTGAAGTCCGGCGACGCGAAACTCTGCTGCATTTCCGTGTCACCGGTGTCGAGGGCTTCAGCAAAAGTCTGGAAATAGGATGCGCGGATCTGGCGTTTCATGATGGCAATGGAGCGCGGTGAGACGTCATGGGCGAGAACACGGGCTGTTTCAGCGACCTCCCCCATCAGCCGCTCACCCGGCACAGCCTTGTTCACAAGCCCCAGCCGTTCGGCCTCGTCGCCGAGGAATTTGCGGGCGGTGAAGAGAAGCTCCAGCGCGTGCCCCTCGCCGACGAGTCGCGGCAGAAGCCATGAAATTCCGTGCTCGGCGATCAGTCCTCGCGCCGCAAAGGCCGTGGTGAACTTCGCTTCGCGTGCCGCAAAGCGCAGGTCGCAATAGAGCGTGAAGATCAGCCCGATGCCCGCACACGGACCGTTGATCGCAGCAATGATCGGCTTCGGACACGAAAACAGGTAGCCGAAACGGCCGGGAAAATGCTCGGCGACCTTCGGTCCCGGAGCCCCATCAAACAGCGCTGTACTGTCAACGATTTGTGGCCCAAGCGTGCTTTCACCGCTGGAGGCTTCGATCTGCTGGAGGCCGCCCATATCAGCGCCGGCACAAAACCCGCGGCCCGCGCCCGTAACCACGATGCAGCGTACCTCATCATTGTCTGACGCGGCCAGCACGGCGGCTTTCACCTCGTCCTGCATTGTCCCGGTCCAGGCGTTCAGCTTGTCCGGGCGGTTGAGTGTGATGGTCGCGACCCGGTCGGCAACATCGACCAGGATTTCCGAATAGTCCGCCATACTCGCCCCCTATTCGGCGGCGACGGCGGCGTCGTCTTCGCGCAGGTACATGCTGTTCTTCGGCTTGGCGAAGAGGCGCTCGACCATCGGCGCAAAAAACTCCAGCGGCTCGCTGTCATAGTCGGCGTCGAACGCGACCTGATCGTAGAGGTGGCAGAACTGAGCGCAGTATTCGTAGTGCTCATTGTCCTTGAACTGGTCGCGCATGTTCCGGTCGAGGCCGAGATGGTGGAAGAAATAATAGCCCTGGAAGATGCCGTGATTGGCCACCATCCAGTGATTTCTCTCCGACACGAAAGGCTTCAGAATGGCCGCAGCGATATCGGGGTGATTGTAGCTGCCCAGCGTATCGCCAATATCGTGCAGCAGCGCGCAGACGACATATTCCTCGTCCCGGCCATCGCGGTGGGCGCGGGTCGCCGTCTGCAGGGAGTGCTCCAGCCGATCGACCGGGAACCCGCCGAAATCGCCGTCCAGCAGACGTAAATGGTCCAGCACGCGTTTCGCCAGCCCCTTGTTGAAGGCTGCGCTGTTGGCCGCGATCATCTCCCAGTCGTCGGCCTTGCTGTCCTGAAACGACTTGAACTCGGCTTTCTTTCCGCCTGCGTGTCCGTCAGCCATGTTTTTCTCCCTTTTTACGGGATCATAACCAAGGGCCAGAACTGTACAAAGAAGTTTATTTTCGGCCACGTAAAGGCCACAATATAAAGTGAGCGTATGCTTACGCTTACAGGTGAGTCGGCAACAATGGCGGGCCACCAGGCATGGAGAAATCAGACTGATGGCTATCGAAGAAACAAAGAAACGACCAAGGGCAAAGAACGCTCGCCCCAAGATTGAGCGCGCCGCATT
>JBCBTR010000035.1:0-14156 GCA_039818545.1 Pseudomonadota bacterium | reverse complement strand
TTTCGCTGAGGCGCTTTATGATTGCCGGCGCGAGCGGCTGGGCGGTGACGCTGCCGACACCGCTATTGAAAGCCTGAGCCGCCCCCATGACAATCAAATGATTGCAACATGGATGGCGGCCTTTCTGGCGTCGTCTAAATCCTAGACCGCGAAATCTTCGCGGCTTTTTCCCTTGGCTTCATACTCGCGAAGCCAAACCGGGGTCATTCCGCGACCCGACCATGAGTTTCCTGATTTTGGATCACGATACTTAATGGGTGCCTTGCCGCGTGAGCCGCCGCGACCACCGGACTTGCGTTTGCCCGCGAGCGGACGGAGCCGCGCCATTTTATCTTCCAGCGCTTGCAGCTCATCCTGAGCCATATCCTGGATACGCTGCTCAACCCGTTCTTTCAGGTCGAGAAGCTCGTCCATTTTCATACCTTCAAGTGCGTTCTTGCCAACTGCCATGTCGAATCTCCTGAATTCTATTACTGAGCCGCGGCTATAATTATATATTCCAGCGTGTCAACAATAGTAATCCATATACTTTCAGATTGCCTCAATTGAAGATTCTATTATTGAGAATCTCAGGAACCATAAATGAGCATATAATCACTTAATTGCTATTTATAGTTGCTTGGCGATCTGGTCTTTTTCCAAATTCCTGCTGGTTTCACGGATCATCGGCCCACCGGCAAATCGCACCGCTGCTCTAACGAAGATTTCATGGTTGATGTATAGGCCAGACGGCGAATTGCTTTGCGCTGTAGATTAGGGTTAACGGCGTATTCGACCAAAGGGACAAACTGACATGATACCTGCGCCACGCGCCGACATCGCACCAAACACGATCGACTTTGAAATTCTGCCGCTCGTAAAACCAACAGGTTTCCGCGAGTATGATGCGAGGTGGTGGTTCAACGGGATCGGACACGAAAAGGCTCCGGACCTGAATCTCCAGGGCGTTCAGGCGCTCGGTCTTGGCATGGCAACGCTCTTCCATGAGCTGGGTGTCGAGCCAAAAGTTGTCACCGGACACGATTTCAGATCCATTTCTGGTGGCATCAAGAATGCTCTGATACTCGGCCTTGTGCAGGGCGGATGCGAAGTCCTTGATGTCGGCCTTGCACTATCTCCGATGGTCTACTGGAGTCAGTTTGAACTCGACGCCGCCTGCTGCGCGATGGTGACAGCCTCTCATAATGAAAACGGCTGGACCGGCGTGAAGATGGGCGCGGACAAACCCCTCACCTTCGGGCCGACGGAGATGGGTCGCCTGAAAGAGATTGTCCTCGCCGGCGATTTCCAACCCCGCGCAGGGGGTGCCACTTACCGGGTCGATGGCCTGCGTGAGAAGTATATTGCCAGTGTCGCGGACGGTGTTTCGATCAAACGTCCCCTTAAAGTGATCGCCGCCTGCGGGAACGGAACTGCCGGTGCCTTTGCGCCGGATGCCCTGCGCGCCATGGGCGTGGATGTCATCGAAATGGATTGTAATCTCGACTGGACGTTCCCGAAATATAATCCGAACCCTGAAGATACAGAAATGCTGCACGCCATGGCGGCCGCCGTGAAAGAGCACGGCGCGGACATTGCGCTCGGTTTTGATGGCGACGGAGATCGTTGCGGCGTGGTCGATAATACCGGCGAGGAGATCTTCGCCGACAAGATTGGGCTGATGCTCGCCCGCGACCTGTCCAAGGAATATCCAGGTGCCAAATTCGTGGTCGACGTGAAATCGACCGGGCTCTACAAAACCGACCCGGTCCTGAAAGAGAACGGTTCGACGGTGGATTATTACAAAACGGGACATTCCTACATCAAACGCCGCACAACCGATCTTGATGCCCTTGCCGGCTTTGAAAAGTCCGGCCATTTCTTTTTCCGGCCACCGATCGGGCTTGGCTATGATGATGGTCTCGTCGCCGCAAAGGCGATCCTCGAAATGCTGGACCGCAACCCCGACCAGTCCATGGCAGACCTCAAATCCCATCTCGGCGAGGCTTACACCTCCCTGACCATGTCCCCTCATTGCGATGACGAATTGAAGTACGGCGTCATCGATAAACTTGTTGCCGAGTATGAGGGCATGAACGGAAAAGAGATTCTCGGCCGAAAAGTCGTGGACGTGAACACCGTGAACGGGGCCCGCGTCACACTGGAAGACGGATCGTGGGTGCTGGTGCGCGCCTCCTCGAACAAACCGGAACTGGTGGTGGTCGTGGAATCCATGAGGTCTGACGAAGACATGCGCGATCTCTTCCGGAAAGAAGTGAAACCACGCCTCGCCGCCCATCCGGAAATCGGCGCTTACAACCAGGAAATCTGACAGGCACCTGCGGCCGAACCACCAGCAACGGGTTGACCTTTTCGCTGCGTCGTTCGATGGCTGCTCGCGACTTGTAAGCAGGGCATAAACGAGAGGTAAGATCATGCGCGTAGCAATGATCGGAACAGGCTATGTCGGCCTGGTTTCGGGGGCGTGTTTCGCCGATTTCGGACACACCGTCACCTGCGTCGACAAGGATGACAGCAAGATCGAGCGCCTGAAGCAGGGCGAAATGCCGATCTTCGAACCCGGGCTTGACGCGCTCGTGGAGAAGAATGTGCGTGAAGAGCGCCTGTTCTTCACCACCGACGCGAAAGACGCGATCGCCGATGCGGATGCCGTGTTCATCGCGGTCGGCACGCCGTCACGACGCGGCGATGGCCATGCAGACCTGTCTTATGTGTATGCGGCAGCCGAAGAGATTGCCGGCCTGATGAATGGGTTCACCGTCGTCGTCACCAAATCGACCGTGCCTGTGGGGACCGGCGACGAGGTTGAGTCCATCATCCGTAAGACGCGGCCGGATGGGGATTTTGCCGTTGTGTCCAATCCTGAGTTCCTGCGTGAAGGCGCGGCGATCAAGGATTTCAAGATTCCGGACCGAGTGGTTGTGGGAACCGAGGATGAGCGCGCCCGCGAAGTGATGCGCCAGCTCTATCGCCCGCTCTTTATCAATGAGACGCCGATCCTCTTCACCGAGCGCCGGACCTCCGAACTGATCAAGTACGCAGCCAACGCATTTCTCGCCGTGAAGATCACTTTCATCAATGAAATGGCGGATCTCTGCGAGAAGGTCGGCGCGAATGTGCAGGAAGTCTCCCGCGGCATCGGTCTGGATGGGCGGATCGGCGCGAAATTCCTTCACGCCGGGCCGGGCTATGGCGGCTCATGCTTCCCGAAAGACACGCTCGCCCTGACCAAAACCGCCGATGATTATGGTTCACCCGTTCGCATCGTCGATACGGTGGTCGAGGTAAACGCCGCTCGCAAAAAGGCCATGGCGAAAAAAGTGATCGATGCCATGGGCGGAGACGTGTCCGGCAAGACGATCGCCGTGCTTGGCCTCGCCTTCAAGCAGAACACTGATGACATGCGCGACGCCCCCTCCCTCGACATTATCCCTGCCCTGCAAGCTGCCGGGGCCACGGTTCGGGCGTATGATCCCGAAGCGATGGAAGAAGCGGCAAAGCTCCTGAGCGATGTGGAATATTGCGACAGTCCCTACCATGCTGTCGAGGACGCGGCCGCGCTCGTCTTCGTCACGGAGTGGGATCAGTTCCGCGCGCTTGATCTCGACCGGATCAAGGACGGCATGAGCACCGACATCGTGGTCGATTTGCGAAACCTCTACGAGCCTGAATACATGGCTGAGCGTGGTTTCACCTACACCTCAATCGGGCGGCCCCAAGCCTAGGAGCATTTCATGAAATTCTTCGTCGACACGGCAGACACGTCCGAGATCAAGGAACTGGCCGAAACCGGACTGATCGATGGCGTGACCACCAACCCGTCGCTGATCGCCAAGTCCGGTCGCCCATTCAAAGAGGTCATAGAAGAGATCTGCGCCCTGACTGACGGCCCTGTCAGCGCGGAAGTCGTGGCGACGGATTTCGAGACCATGGTGTCGGAGGGCAAGACCCTCGCGGCCATCGCTGAAAACGTCGCGGTGAAACTGCCTCTGACATGGGACGGCCTGCGGGCCTGCCGGGCGCTCGCCGATCGCGAGATTGCCGTGAATGTGACGCTGTGTTTCTCGGCCAATCAGGCCCTGCTGGCCGCGAAGGCGGGCGCGGCATTCATCTCCCCCTTCATCGGCCGTCTCGACGATATCAATATCGATGGAATGGAGGTCATCTCCGAAATCCGCATCATCTACGATAACTATCTGTTCGATACCGAGATTCTCGCGGCCTCGATCCGATCTGCCAATCATGTGAAACTGTCAGCCATGGCGGGTGCCGATGTGGCCACGGTTCCCCCGAATGTTCTCAAGGGGCTCGCCAGCCATCCGCTGACCGATAAAGGCCTCGCCGCGTTCCTCGCGGATGCAGAAAAGGGTGGCGTGAAAGTCTAGAACCCGCCGCGACACTCAAATTGTCACAAAATTCCTGTTGACCACAACTGTAGTCGAGTCTATCGACTACAGTTGTAGTTTATAGGAGCGCCCCATGCAGATCACCCAGGCAGAGCTTGAGGTCATGAAAGTGCTGTGGCGGGCGCCCGGCCTCGCCGCAAGCGATGTCGCCTCCGCGCTCGAAAGCGAGCAGGACTGGACCATCAAGACGGTGAAGACCCTGCTCGCCCGGCTGGTCGAAAAAGGGGCCCTGAAAACCGAACCGGACGGTCGGCGCTTCCTCTATCATCCCGAGATCAAGGAAGCAGAATACCGCAAGCGCGCCGCAGGTCAGTTTGTCGACCGCGTCTTTGACGGCCGCGCGGCCCCCCTTGTCGCTCACCTTGCAGATGCGCGGGGCCTGTCTCCCGCCGATATCGAAGAACTCGAATCCCTTCTCGAAAGGCTGAAATCATGACCTTCTCCATGGACCTTTCCGCGCTCTCATCCTGGGGCCTGCAGACCAGCATTGCGGTCTCGCTGCTTATTGCTCTCGTCCTCCTCATCCGGAAACCGTTCGCCCGGCAGTTCGGTGCCAAGGCGGCTTACATGCTTTGGGCCCTGCCCTTTGCGCGGCTCGTCCTGCCGCCGCTGGAGACGCCGCTCGGCCAGTTCTGGGGACATGCCGCAATGGCACCAACAATCGAAACACATACGCCCACCCACATGATCACCGCACCCGCTATGTCAGCGGGGCTTCCAGAAGCCACAGCAATGCTTCCTGTTGAGGGGCCCGCTGTGACCACCGTCGCGCGGTCTGTTGAAAGACAGGCGTCAGGGTTTGAGTGGAGCGCGCTTGCGGCTCTGCCATGGACATCCATCCTGCTTACGGTCTGGGCGCTCGGGTTTGGCTTCTTCCTCACCCGACTGATCCTCAGGCAAAGCCAGTTCATAAGGCTGATCGGGGTGGAGTCGCGCGAAGCGTCCCCAGCGCTTAGCGCGTTAGCGCTCGAAACCGCCCGGCACATTGGTCTTCGTCGGATGGCAGATGTCCGCACCAGCCTGCTGTGCAGCGGGCCACTCGTCACCGGGGCTGCAAGGCCCGTCATTCTGCTGCCCGAGTGGTTTGGAGAGGACTACACCGTGGACGAACAGCGTCAGGCACTGACCCATGAGTTGATGCATGTGAAGCGCGGGGACCTTTGGGCGCTGCAGGCCGCGAGCATTTTCCGCGCGGCACAATGGTTCAACCCACTTGCCCATCTCGGCATGAACGCCTTCCGGACCGATCAGGAAGCGGCCTGCGATGCCGACGTGCTGCGTCAGAAGAACGCCGAGCCACACACCTATGGCAAGACCCTTGTGAAAGCCGTCCGGCTGGCCCAGCCAACACCGCAAATGGCGGGGGCGACGGGGCTGACACTCAATCATGCCATCAAGGATCGGCTGCTGATGATGCAGCGCCCGGCTCCGACCCTGAAAACGCGACTGACAGGCGGAGCCGCCGTCCTGGCACTCGGCGCTGCGACGCTTGCCCTCACCGCCAGTCCCAGCCTGGCCCAGGGCAGCGACCCCGACCTTGTTGGCGGTGAGACGAAAACTCAGATCGAAATCGACGGGTCGCACGATGCGCGAACGGTTCATATCCACGGCAAGGCGCGGATGGTTCTGTTCAACGACCCGTTCGAAGACACCCATACAATCCATGAGCAGATCTCAGCGATCGAACCGCCAACTTTTGAGTTTGAATTCGACGCTCTGGACCTTTCAGAGCTGGACGCGCTGGAAGAGCTTGATTTCGCGGATATCGAAATCCCGGCCCCGCCTATGCCGCCCGTGCCCGTACCCGAGTTCCAGCGGATCGAGACCGCAAACGGGGTCAAGATCGTGATCCCCCGACAGGAGTTCGAATTCTCAACCGAAAGCGAAGCATGGGAAGCTTATGCCGAGCAGTGGGAACAACAGGCAGAAGCGTTTTCGGAGCGCATGGAGGCCTACGCTGAACGCACGGAGGCGCATGCCGAGCGCATTGCAGAACGCGCCGAGGCTCAGGCCGAACGGATCGCCGTCCGGCACCAGACACGTGCGGAGGAGATGGCGGTGCGCCATGAACGGGAAGCTGAAAGGTTCGAAGCTGAGATTGAACGTCTTGTGGAAGGCAAACTGGAGCCTGTTCTGGATGACGCAAATGACGTGATCGAGGATCTCGATGATGCGTGCAGCGATGCAAAGGATGACGATCTGTCACCGGCAGTGGTCAGTGCGCGCAGCGGCCGGACCGGCAAAGTCTTTCAAGCCTTGTGCTTTGACGGCTCCCGTCAGCTGAACTCGGCGGAGACGGCGGCATTCGTGGACGCCCATCCCGATCTGTCCGACTCTGAAAAACGGGCTTTCCGGAACCGGGACCGGAAAGACTAGCGCATCAGGCCCGCGGGTGCGCCTCTGCGTGCACCTCGCGCAGCCGGGCGGAATCGACGCCTGTGTAGACCTGGGTCGTGGACAGGCTGGCATGGCCCAGCAGACTCTGGATCGAGCGCAGATCTCCGCCGCCAGCCAGAAGATGGGTCGCAAATGCGTGGCGCAGGGCATGTGGCGTGGCGGTATCCGGCAGGCCGAGCGCGCCGCGAAGCTTCTGCACCAGCCCCTGAATGATGCGCGGGCTTAACGCCCCGCCTCTTGCCCCTCGAAACAGGGCACTCGTCTTTGACGGCGTGTAAGGGCAGATCGCGGCATAGGCATCGATCGCTTCTCGAACGATCGGCAAGAGCGGCACAATCCGCACCTTGCCGCCCTTCCCCTTGACCCGCAGCCGCTCCGGCGCGGGCGAATCCGCCCCGGTCAGAGCCAGCGCCTCGGAAATCCGAAGGCCTGCGCCGTAAAGAAGTGACAGCACCGCCGCGTCCCGCGCACCGATCCACGCTTCCTCGCTGAAAGCCTCAGCCTCGGCGATTAAGTCTTTAGCGGCTGGCTCAGATACAGGACGTGGCAAGCGTGCCGGGCGTTTAGGCCCCTGCAGATAGTCGATCTCCGCATTCTCGACCCCAAAGGCTGAGCCGAGCCACCGATAGAATGCCTTGATGGCCGACAGCTGGCGCGCGATCGAAGCATCCGCGATGCCATCCCGCCGGCGCGCGGCGAGGAAGGCGCGTATGTCCCGGGCCTTGAGTTTTCCGAACGCTTTCACATCTGGTGCACGGCCCAGATGGCCCGTCATGAAGCCGTGAAAAGTCGTCAGGTCATGCTCATAGGCCGTCACCGTATTGGCGGCCATGCGGCGCTCATCTTCAAGATGATCAAGAAAGGCGTGAACAAGCTCCATGAGACGACTTGTTTCAGACGTAAATTAATGGCGGGTTCACGAATTCATGGCCGTCGCACGAATCCTCTTCCCGCTCCCCCTGCCTGAACCGTTCGATTATGCGGTTCCGGAAGGGCTTGATGTCAGGCCGGGCTCCTATGTCACCGCGCCGCTCGGCAAGGTGGAGCGTACCGGCGTGGTCTGGAGTGTTGAAAGCGATGACGTGCGCGGCGACCGGACGCTGAAAGAGGTTCTGAGCCTCTATCCCACGCCGCCCATGCCGGAGCCGATGCGGCGCTTTATCGGTTTCGCCGCCGCTTACACCGTATCATCGCCCGGCGCGATTCTGGGCATGGTCCTGCGCGCACGCGGCGGCCTGCGTCCATCCCCGACTGAAACCCTGCTTGAGGTGAGCGGCACGGAACCGCCGCGCATGACCGAGGCCCGCACGAAGGCGCTCGATGCGGCGCGCACAATGGGGCCAGCGCCGGCGACAAGGATTACAGAAGCCGCAGGCGTGTCCGCCGGTGTGGTCAAGGGGCTGAAGGATTCAGGCGCGCTGATCACCCGGACAGTCGATGTCGATCTGCCTTTCGCCTTGCCTGATCCCGACCTGCCCGGTGCCAGTCTCACCGCAGAACAGGCATCTGCTGCCGAGGAACTGAGGACTGCCGCCCGCAAAGGCGGTTTTGCGCCTTTCCTGCTCGATGGCGTGACCGGTTCTGGCAAGACGGAAGTCTACTTCGAAGCCATTGCCGAAACCCTCAAGCGAGACCCGCACGCGCAGATCCTCGTCATGTTGCCGGAAATCGCGCTGACGCAGGCGATCCTGTCGCGCTTCGAAGCCCGGTTCGGCGCGGCCCCTGCGCCGTGGCACTCCGGCCTGCCGGACAAAACACGCCGGCGCACCTGGCGGGAAGTTGCGCATGGCCGGGCGCGCATCGTGATCGGCGCGCGCTCTGCCCTGTTCCTGCCCTATCGCAAGCTCTCGCTGATCATCGTCGATGAAGAGCATGACGGCTCCTACAAACAGGAAGAGGGCGTCACCTATCATGCGCGCGACATGGCCGTGATGCGGGCCAAGCTGGACGGTGCAGGCGTCATCCTTGCCTCGGCGACGCCAGCACTCGAAACAACCGTGAACGCCGAAGCGGGCCGATACACCCGCTTAAAACTCTCCGCCCGCCCGGGCGCGGCCCGATTGCCCGATGTCTCTCTCGTGGATATGCGCACAGCCCCACCCGAAAAGGGCTGCTGGCTGTCGCCGCATCTCTCTCACGCCCTGAAGGAGACCAGGGCTGCCGGAGAGCAGAGCCTGCTGTTCCTGAACCGGCGCGGTTATGCCCCGCTGGTGATCTGCAAGGCGTGTGGGGAGCGCCTGAAAAGCCCCGGCACGGACAGCTGGCTGACAGAGCACCGCTATACAGGCCGGCTTGTCTGTCACCTCACAGGGTATTCCATCCCCAGACCCGACACCTGCCCGCAATGCGGCGCGAAGGATTCGCTGATGGGGGTCGGCCCCGGCGTGGAGCGGGTCGCGGAAGAAGTGCGCACCCTCCTGCCGGATGCCACCATCGAAATCTTCTCCTCCGATACCGCGCGCTCGAGCGACGAAACCCGCAGTCTTGTGTCTCGCATGGCGGCCGGCGAGATCGATGTAATGATCGGCACCCAGATCGTGGCCAAGGGTCACAACTTCCCGAATCTCACGCTTGTTGGTGTTGTGGATGCTGATTCGGGCATGCAGGGCGGTGATCTTCGCGCGGGCGAACGGACCTATCAGCTTTTATCGCAGGTTGCCGGACGGGCCGGGCGGGCCGAACGTCCCGGACGCGCGCTTGTGCAGACCTATGCGCCTGACATGCCGGCCATGCTCGCCCTGCGGGATGGCGACCGCGACGGCTTCCTTGCCATTGAACGAGAGGTTCGCGCGGAACTTGCTTTGCCTCCATTTGGACGTCTGGCGGCAATGATTCTCTCAGCCCCCGGCGCGGACGCCGTCGACAAGATGGCGTCGGAGGCTGGTGCAGCGGCTCCGCATGGAGACGGAATCACGGTCTACGGGCCTGCGCCGGCACCCATCTCGGTCGTGCGCGGACGGCACAGACGGCGCTTCCTTGTACAGAGTGCGAAGTCGGTCGATTTGTCGGCCTATATGGCGGCTTGGCGGAAGGCTCTGAAGCCGCCAGCGAACACGCGCATCTCCATCGATATCGATCCGTATTCGTTTCTCTGACGGCCACCGCGCCAAAGCGCCGCAACCTCAGCAGTCACACTATGTTGTCAGGCCAAAACCCCCATGCTAAGCCGCCGCAAATCCTGAAGGGGCGTGTGGTGCGCGCCGCCTTTTTCATGTTCAAAGAGGGCTTTAACTCAGCCCGCTCTTTCCGGGAGCCCGCCTTGGCCGCAGCCTCAGCCTCTCTCGCCAATGAAGCGGCGCAGCGTTATGCCAGCGCTCTGTTCGAGTTGGCGCAGGAAAATGCCGCGCTTGAAACAGTGGCTCGCGACTTTTCGGACTTCGGAAAACTGCTTCGCGAAAACAAAGACCTGGCCCGCCTGATCGCCTCCCCTGCCTTTGGCCGGGAAGAAAAGACAAAGGCTCTTGTCGAGGTTGCGACGGAAGCCGGTGTCAGCGACCTGCTGCGCAAGTTTTTCGGCGCGATGGCCTCCAATGGCCGCGCCCGCGATATCCCTGCCGCGCAGAACGCGTTCGATGCCCTCTATGCAAAACAGCGCGGCGTGAAGCGCGCCATGGCACGCACCGCCAAGCCAATGAGCGACAGCCAGAGAGACCGTATTCGCGGTATTCTGGCAAAAGCGGTTGGCGGCGACGTTGATCTCTCCGAAGAAGTCGACCCAAACCTGATTGGCGGCATCCAGCTGCGGATCGGGTCTCAACTCGTCGACGCTTCGATTTCCACCAAACTTGACCGTATGAACACCGCCATGAAGGGAGCGTAAGCTCGATGGATATCTCCGCAGCAGAGATTTCAGGCATCCTGAAGACCCAAATCGAAAACTTCGGCGTCGAGGCGGAAGTCTCAGACGTTGGACAAGTGCTTTCCGTCGGTGACGGTATCGCCCGCGTCTACGGACTGGACAGCGTTCAGGCCGGTGAGATGGTCGAGTTCGACTCCGGCGCCAAAGGGATGGCGCTGAACCTCGAAAGCGACAATGTCGGCGTCGTGATCTTCGGCGACGACCGCGGCATCAAGGAAGGCGACACCGTCAAGCGCCTCGACGAGATTGTGGCTGCGCCTGTCGGCAAAGGCCTGCTTGGCCGGGTCGTGAACGCGCTGGGCGAGCCGATCGACGGCAAAGGCGAACTTGGCGACGTGGCCTCCCGGAACCGGGTGGACGTAAAAGCGCCCGGCATCCTGCCGCGTAAATCCGTGCACGAACCGATGATGACGGGCATCAAGGCTATTGACGGCATGATCCCGGTTGGCCGCGGCCAGCGCGAACTGGTCATTGGTGACCGCCAGACCGGCAAGACCGCCATCTGCGTCGACGCCATCCTCAATCAGAAAGCCGCCTTTGAGGCTGACAATGAGGGTCAGAAACTTTACTGCGTCTATGTCGCCATCGGCCAGAAGCGCTCCACTGTTGCTCAGGTCGTCAAGACGCTCGAAGAGCGCGGCGCGCTCGATTACACCTGCGTTGTTGCGGCAACGGCGTCGGAGCCCGCCCCGATGCAATATCTAGCCCCCTTCACCGGCTGCACGATCGGCGAATGGTTCCGCGACAATGGCATGCACGCCCTCATCATTTACGATGATCTGTCCAAGCAGGCTGTGGCCTATCGCCAGATGTCCCTGCTGCTTCGTCGTCCACCGGGCCGCGAAGCCTATCCGGGCGACGTGTTCTACCTGCACTCCCGCCTGCTCGAACGTGCCGCGAAGATGAATGAAGATCACGGCGCAGGGTCTCTGACCGCGCTGCCGATCATCGAAACGCAGGCCAACGATGTGTCCGCCTACATCCCGACCAATGTGATCTCGATCACAGACGGGCAGATCTTCCTTGAGACCGATCTGTTCTATCAGGGTATCCGCCCGGCGGTGAACGTCGGCCTGTCGGTGTCGCGCGTGGGCTCAGCCGCTCAGACGAAAGCGATGAAGAAAGTTGCCGGCTCGATGAAGGGTGAACTCGCCCAGTATCGCGAGATGGCGGCCTTTGCGAAGTTTGGCTCCGACCTTGATGCGGCAACGCAGAAACTGCTCGGTCGCGGCGCACGCCTGACAGAGCTTCTCAAGCAGCCGCAGTACGCGCCTCTTCTGATGGAAGAGCAGGTCTTCGTGATCTATGCCGGTACGCGCGGGTATCTCGACGACATCAAGCTGGAAGACGTGACCCGGTACGAAGCGGAGCTTCTCACCCATGTGCGCGGCCAGAAGGGCGACCTTCTCAAGAAGATCGCGAAGGAAGCCGCCCTCACCGACGACATCGAGGCGGGCATCAAAGAGACGCTCGACGCTTTCACGAAAAGCTTCGCTTAAAGGACCGCGCACGTGCCAAGCCTGAAGGATCTCAAGGGCCGGATCGCCAGCGTGAAATCCACGCAGAAGATCACCAAGGCCAAGCAGATGGTCGCGGCGGCCAAGCTGCGCCGTGCGCAGGAGGCCGCTGAGGCCTCCAAGCCTTATGCAATGCGTCTGGCCAATGTCGTGGCGAACCTTACCTCCGCCATGGGCGAAGGTGCGGGCGGCCCGAAACTTCTGGCGGGCTCCGGCGATGACAAGGTGCATTTGCTTGTCGTGATGACGGCAGAACGCGGCCTGTGCGGCGGTTTCAATGCCAATGTCGCCAAGAGGGCACGCATCCAGATCGAAGAGCTGCGCGCAGCTGGCAAGACCGTCAAAATCATCACGGTCGGCAAGAAGGGCCGCGACATGCTCGGCCGCGACTATGGCGACCTCTTCATCGATCATGTCGATCTCTCCGAGGCGCGCGACAGTTTCACGCCATATGCGATCGGTCTCGGTCAGGAACTGGCTCAGCGTTTCGAAGCCGGCGAATTCGATGTCGCCACGCTGATCTTCTCAGAGTTCAAGAACGTCCTGACCCAAACCCCCGTCGCGAGCCAGTTGATCCCGGCGACCGCGCCTGATGATGCCGAGACCATCGATCTGTCCGGTGCGATCTACATCTACGAGCCATCCGAAGAAGACATTCTGGAAACGCTCCTGCCGCGTTACCTGAACACGCAGGTTCTTTCGGCCATGCTGGAAAACGCCGCTGGCGAACAGGCCGCGTCCATGACGGCCATGGATAATGCGACCCGCAATGCCGGCGAGATGATTGAAGATCTGTCATTGATCTATAACCGCGCCCGTCAGGCTCAGATCACCAAGGAGCTGATCGAGATCATCTCCGGAGCGGAGGCACTGTAAATGGGCTTCTGGATCTACGAGAATTTCGGCGCAAAGCGTGCCCGCATTCACACCGGTGAGTGCCGTTACTGCAATAATGGTGAAGGCGTTGGCGGAGACCAGTCCAATGACGACGACAAGTGGCACGGCCCCTTCGACACGTTCGCCGAGGCCGAGTCCAAGGCCGCCCGCCTGAACCAGAAAGACACCAAGCCGTGCGGGGCCTGCGACCCGGCCACCGCCCAGACGGCTGCCACTTCATCCACCCCTTCCGCATCCGCCGCCCCCGCGGCCCCAAAGACTACCGCTCCCAAGGAGACGCCCCGCATGAGCAAGTCATCTGAAAACTCAAAAGGCTCGATCGCCCAGGTCATCGGTGCTGTTGTCGATGTCGAATTCGACGGCGCGCTGCCAAACATCCTCAACGCGCTCGAGACCGACAATAACGGCAACCGCCTCGTCCTCGAGGTCGCCCAGCACCTCGGCGAGAATACGGTCCGCACCATCGCCATGGACTCCACCGAGGGTCTCGTGCGCGGTCAGAACGTTGTCGATCTCGGCGAGCCGATCACTGTTCCGGTTGGCCCGGCAACGCTCGGCCGCATCATGAACGTCATCGGCGAGCCCATCGACGAACGCGGCCCGGTCGACAGCCCGTTCAAGGCTCCGATCCACGCCCCTGCCCCGGAATTCGTTGATCAGGCGACCGAAGCTGAAATCCTCGTCACCGGCATCAAGGTTATCGATCTGCTCTGTCCCTACACCAAGGGCGGCAAGATCGGCCTGTTCGGCGGGGCCGGCGTTGGCAAGACCGTTCTGATTCAGGAACTCATCAACAACATCGCCAAACTGTTCGGCGGCTACTCGGTGTTTGCCGGCGTCGGCGAGCGGACCCGTGAAGGCAATGATCTCTATTACGAGATGCAGGACGCCAACGTGATCGATCTCGAAGGCGAAAGCCGCGCGACGCTGGTCTATGGCCAGATGAACGAGCCTCCAGGCGCCCGTGCACGTGTCGCTCTGACCGGCCTCGCCCAAGCTGAATATTTCCGTGACGTTGAAGGCAAGGACGTTCTGTTCTTCGTCGACAATATCTTCCGCTTTACTCAGGCTGGGTCTGAA
>JBCBTR010000034.1:0-14202 GCA_039818545.1 Pseudomonadota bacterium | reverse complement strand
TGGCCTTGACCTGCCTGTGGCGGAGTGGGCGGCTGAAGAGGGCGTTGCCAATGAAGAGGTCCATGAGCGGATTTCGAAAGCCGCCGCCGATGCTTATGCGGCCAAGCGCAAGGCCGCCGGCGACAAGCAGGTCGATCATATCGAGAAGCAGGTCCTGCTTCAGGTGCTCGATCTGCGCTGGCGTGAACATTTGCAGCAGATCGATCAGCTGCGCTCAGTGATCCACCTGCGCGGCTACGGCCAGCGCAATCCGCTCAACGAGTTCAAGGAAGAAGCCTTCAAGCTATTCCACGCTCTGCTTGGCGACCTGCGGTCCACGGTGACACGCTCGCTGATGAATCTGCGCGTCGAGGCTGCGCCGCCGCCTCCGCCCACACCGCCGACGACGTTCGAGACACATGTCGACCCGGACACCGGCGTGAATGAAGTGGCGAACCCCTCGGGACCCGTGGCGGAGCCAGCACCAAATTCACGCGTGGCACAGGCTGAGGCCGACTGGTCCAAGACGCCGCGCAATGCGCCGTGTCCGTGTGGGTCCGGCAAGAAGTTCAAGCATTGCCACGGGGCGCTTGCCGGGCAGGTCTGATCCCGCCACTGCTTAACCGCAACCCAGAATCGCCGCGTTTCAGCCGCGCGAAAACCCGGCCCGCGCCTGACTGACGCCTTGTGCGCCGGCCAGTCTTCAGCCTTGCAAACAAGACCTGCAGGGAGACGCGGTTGATGACCGATACGACACAGGGCCCGCCCGGTACGCCGCCAACCTCACCGATCGCCAATGCCGTTGGTGCGCTGGTTCCGCACCGGTCGGCAGGGCTGAAACTTCTTCTGGTCTGCGGGCTCGCCCTGCTGATGGCGATCCCCGCCCTGTTTGTCTTCGGAGTCGTTCAGGATCGCTCGAACGGGGCCTCGCATGCCCTCAGCGAAGTCAGCCAGAAAGTGGGCGGGCAGCAATCTGTGCTCGGCCCTGTTCTGGCGCTGCCTTATACGCGGACACCAAACCCCCAAAAGCCCGATATCATCGTGCACGGCGTTGCCATTGCCTATGCCGAGGAGGGCAGCGTGATGTCTGATGTTTCGGTCGAGGAACGCGCACGCGGGATCTACCTCGTGCCGGTCTTCAGCGCTGACATGGCGTTCAAGGCGCGGTTCGACCCGGACGCCCTGCGCGGTGCAGTGCCAAGGGATGCGAGCGCAGTCTGGTCCGATGCGCGTATCTATTTCGGCGTCAGCGACAATCGCGGCATCGGGGCGACTCGCCTGCGGGTGAACGGCGCGTCCGTCCCGGTTGAACCTGCGCCTTACATGCATCGCAGCGATGGCGGCTATCACCCTGTCCCAGCCTCCGGCGTCAATCTGGCCGCAGGTGACTGGACTGGCTTGCAGACCGCTGAGGCCCCGTTCGATGTTGAGCTTGATCTGTCGCTCACCGGGGCCCAGCGCCTCGCGGTCGGTCCATTTGCGAAATCCACGACGCTTTCTTTGACCAGCGACTGGGAGTCGCCGAGTTTTACGGGCGGTATCCTGCCCAGTGCGCACAATGTCTCGGAGGAGGGTGTGGATGGCTTCTCCGCCAATTGGAATGTGCCTTATCTGGCGAGGAACATTCCCGGTGCCGGGGCCACGCTGAACCTGTCGGACGTGACCGCCTGGGATCAGCGCGACATGGCCGTGAGGTTCATGCGTGAGGCCAACCCGTACCAGAGTGTCCAGAGGGCGCTGAAATACGCTGCGATGTTCGTTGGCTTCGTGTTTCTGGCCTACTTCCTCTTCGAAATCGCAAGCGGCCTGCGGGCGCACCCGGCGCAATATGTCCTTGTCGGGCTGGCGCAGGCGATTTTCTATCTTCTTCTGCTCGCCCTGTCTGAGCGGATTGGGTTTGATGGCGCGTTTCTGATCGCGGCGATCATGACGGTGTCCCTGACGGCCGCCTATGCGGCTTCCGTGTTCCGGTCACTGGCCTATGGCATGAGAGCGCTGGCTGTCCTGTCCGGGATTTATGGCCTGATCTTCGTCCTGATGCGGGCTGAAGATCACGCCCTGCTCGCCGGTGCGTTTGCCAGCTTTGCCGCGATCGCCCTGACCATGTGGATGACCCGCCATATCGACTGGTATGGCGAGCGGGATACGGTGCGGGCTTAAGGCCGGAAGTCTGCGTCTGGCGCGTCGCGCAGCGTTTCGGCGATGTGATGACGCAGCTTGCTGGTCAGCTCCACGGCATCGCCCTTGAAGGTCTCCGGCGCTATGACCGGCCCGAACTTCATCTCGAACGAGGAGCGCTTCTTGTTCAGGAGCTCATGGAAGAGGGTAATGTCGCGAAGCTCGCCGTTCAGCCTGGACAGCGCATAGAACAGCTTGGAATTTCGCGCCTCTACGTTGAGCGGGACAACCGGGGCCTTCTGTTTTCGCGCCAGGCCAACGGCGGTTGAGAACCACTCCTGCTCGGTGAGCTTGCCGTCCATCATCTTGGCGAGCTTGCCTGACGGGAAAATGACCACGCATTTCTCTTCGGCAAAAGCCTGCCCGGCAAGACGCAGGGTCTCGCGTGTTTTGGCGGGCGAGCGCTTCTCCATGACCCACTCCACAGGGATCACCACGTCGCCAAAGCGCGGATTGACCCGCATTGCGTCGGCGTTTGCAAAGAAGACCACATCCCTGCGGACCGCGGTCAGCGCCTCCCAGACGGCGACGCCGTCAGCGAGGCCGGTCGGATGATTTGCGATGACGACGGTGCGGCCCGTCTTTGGCAGGCGGCCTAGGTTTTGCGTCGTGATTCGGAAATCGAGGGCTTTAGCGAGAAAATTGAAAGAATCTTCCCCCGACATTCTAGACAGGTCATCGGCCATGCGCCTGGCCTTGTCATAACCGAGCATGTTGTAGAGCACCGGCCGGACCACCGGCCACGTCCAGTGCCCGGAGAAAGACGGGCAGCGCTCTTCAATCAACAGATCGACAATATGAGCGTCAGAGGTGGGTTCAGCGCTGAGAAAGGCCGATTGTCTCGGCACGGGTGCGGTGATGGAGTCGTCTGCCATGTGGCTCCCCTGAACCGGAATCTGGCCCTGAATAGGACAAGGCGCAGGTCTTATTCGTTGTAATGCCTAGTCTAGCATGAACGGTGCCGCCCGGTGCCACCCCGCAAAACACATGCTCGGGAAAAGCGAGAAACATGCGAATTTAAACACCTTGGTCACTTTCACTTTACCAAGCCGAAACAACCACATGCGAGATTGGCTGCAACAGAGACAACCCGGGCACACGATCCCGATAGTAAAAAGGCGTAAGCAATGAAGGTACTTTGGGTCGAGGACCATGCCCCGGTGTGTGACATGCTGACGATCGCCGCAGACAAGGCGGCACGCAACCGCGTTCAGGTCGACCTCGTCATTGCCAAAACACTAATGGAAGCCGAGCGCCGCCTGCGTCTGGAGCGGTTTGATCTCGTCGTTCTGGACCTGACCCTGCCGGATAGTTTCGATGCCGACATGACCATCGCCCGTGTCGCCAATATGGGCAAACACCGTATTGCGGTGGTGTCTGGCAGCGAGGACCGGGACTCTGCCGTCGAAACCGCTTTGGACTGCAATTGCAATATCGCGCCGGAAGCGGTGTCCAAGGCGAGCGTGCCGTTTAACCGCTTTATCCAGCGCCCGGACGCATTTGAAGACTTTCTCTTCAACTTCCTGCCGGCGGCTGGTGCCCCCACAGTGCGCGCGGCCTAGAGCGCCTTTTAATCGAAGACAGACCAGCCCGCGGCTTGCGCGAAATGCTCAAGCGCGGCTGACCCGGCGAGCGATGTCCCTGCATCGTTGAGCCCGGGCGACCACGCCGCGATGGCCCCGCGGCCCGGTGAGACCGCAAGAATACCCCCGCCAACGCCGCTCTTGCCGGGCAGGCCCACGCGGAAGGCAAATTCGCCGGAATTGTCATAATGACCACAGGTCATCATCACCGCATTGATCCGCCGGCAGCGCTCTTCTGAAATCACCTGATCGCCTGTTTTGGGGTCCTTCCCGTTACAGGCGAGAAACAGGCCAGCCTGTGCGAGCTGCCGGCAGGACAGGGACAGGGCGCACTGGCGGAAATAGGCCCCAAGCGCGGTTTCCACGGGCTGGGTGAGGTTTCCGAAAGCGGACATGAAGTGCGCAAGGCTGCGATTCCGGGCCCCGGCATTCGATTCCGACCGGGCCACGTCTTCGTCGATTTCGATCGATTTGTCCCCGGCCCGTTCGCGCAGGAAGTCGACAAGCTCTGCAATTGTCTCATCGACCGAACGGTCGCCGATCAGCCGGTCCGTCACGGCGATAGCGCCGGCATTGATCAGAGGGTTTCGGGGGCGGCCCGATTCGCTCTCCAGCTGGACGATTGAGTTGAAGGATGTCCCGGATGGCTCTCGCCCGACGCAGGACCAGAGCGAATCGCCGGTTCGCTCCAGTGCAAGGGCGAGCGTGAACACTTTCGAGACAGACTGGATGGAGAAGGGCGTATCGGCGTCTCCGGCGGTGTGACAGGCCCCATCCGGGGTGGCGACCGCGAGGCCAAGCTGGTCGGCATCGATCTCGGCAAGGGCGGGGATATAGTCGGCCACTCGCCCCTGTCCGCACAGGGCCTGCGCCGACGCCAGCGCCTCATTCACCATGTCACCCATTGTGTCGGCCATCTGGCGCATCCTTTTGACGTCGTGTTGGTCTGCCTGTGTCGTGTCCGGGAATTGGGCCAGTGTCCAGCAGCTGCGCCGCAGCGCGCTCTTGCCCCGGCCATCGCTTTCCGGCATCTCGCAGGTCAGTTGCCCGGGTCTGCCTGTACATGGACATTCTATCCGACGCGCCGGTGACGGTGATTCTTATCGCGATCAATGTCATCGCGAGCCTGTACGCTTTCGCGAACCGGGACTTCCTCGAGGAAAACACCTTTCATGTCGGCCCTGTAAGGGCTGGCCAGTGGAGCCGGATGCTGACCTCCGGCTTCCTGCATGTGAACATGCTCCATCTTGCGCTGAACATGTTCGTCCTGTTCCAGTTCGGCCCGCCTATTGAAGGGCACCTTGGCGCGCTGAATTACAGCCTTCTCTATTTCGCGTCGCTGCTGGGCGGAAATCTCTGGGCGCTGCTGGATAACTGGAAGAAGCCAGCCTATCGGGCGGTTGGCGCTTCGGGCGCGATTTCCGGCGTGATCGCTTCTTTCTGTCTCTTCCTGCCCACCGCGACGCTGTGGCTGCTTGCGGTGATTCCAATGCCGGCCCTTTTGCTGCTGATCCTCCTGCTTGCGGGCAGCGCATATCTGTCGACCCGGCCGAACACGGTTATTGGGCATGAAGCCCACTTTGGCGGCGCGCTTGCGGGCGCGATCGTGACGCTGATGATTGCGCCATATGCATGGGGCATCTTCATGGAGGCTCTGACAGGCGTGCTGGGATAGGGATCATGGCGGGGATCGAGCGCAGTTATCAGGCCCGAATTGCCTCCGGCGCGCTCAGCCATGACCCGGCGCAGGCCGAGGCGGTGGCCGCGCTGGACGATCTCGCCCATCGCCTCAGCCAGCGTGGGGGAGGGTTCTTTTCCAAGCCCCGCCCGGTGCGTGGCCTTTACATGTGGGGCGGCGTCGGGCGCGGAAAGTCCATGCTGATGGACATGTTCTTCGCGGAAGCTGCGATCGAGCAGAAACGCCGGGTCCATTTCCATGCCTTCATGGCCGGCGTTCATGACACGCTGGCAGACTGGCGCGCCATGGACGAGGCGGCGCGGCGCAAATCGCCATGGCGGGTGAAAGGCGCAGGCGATGACCCAATTGCTCCGGCCGCGAAGAAAATCGCGAACGAGGCGGAGTTGCTCTGCTTCGATGAGTTTCAGGTCACGCAGATTGCCGATGCGATGATCCTGTCGCGCCTGTTCGAGGCCCTGTTCGAGCACGGCGTGACCGTGGTCGCGACCTCAAACCGGCACCCGGACGAGCTTTACAAGAATGGCATCAATCGCGAGCTGTTCACGCCGTTTATCGATCTTTTGAAAACCCGTTGTGACATCCATGAACTGGCTTCGGACCGGGATTATCGGCTGGAGCGGCTGACGGAAGCACCTGTCTGGCATTCGCCGCTCGGGACAAAGGCCACAGCAGCCATGGATCGGGCCTGGGGCCGCTTAACCCTTGGCGCGGATGCGCAGGCCTGTGAGCTAACGATCAAAGGGCGAAAACTGCAGGTCTCGCGGGAGGCGGCGGGCGTGGCACGCTTTACCTTTGAGGAATTATGTGCCCGGCCGCTTGGGGCCTCCGACTATCTCATGATCGCGGCGACCTTTCACACCGTCATGCTGGAAGGCGTTCCGATCCTGAATCCGGAAAAGCGCAATGAGGCGGCGCGTTTTGTTTCGCTGATTGATGCGCTGTACGAATCCAAGACCAAGCTTGTCGTCTCCGCAGAAGCTGAACCGGACGCGCTCTATCCATCAGGCGATGGCAGCTTTGAGTTCCAGCGCACCGCCAGCCGCCTGCACGAAATGCGGAGCGATGATTACATCGCGGCGGAACGTGAGATGCGGGTCCCCGACGAAGGCTGAGCTTGCACAGACAGGCCGCCATGCTAGCGTTCGCTCATAAAAAACTGGAGGGAACCATGAAGCGTCTATTGTCCGCCGGCCTGTTGGCCATGGCGATGTCTGCCTGTGCCGTGCAGCCTGAGGCGCAGGAGCTGTCCGCGCCGGTCGAGGCCGAAACAGCGATGCCTTCCATTACGATCTATCATCTTGAAGGACGCCGGTCTGAGCGCGTCGTCTGGCTGATGGAAGAGTTGGAACTTCCTTATGAGCTGAAATTCGTGCGCGGCGACCTTGGGGCATCCATGAAAATGGTCCACGATCTTGGCCACGGCATGCCGATGGTGCCGACCGTTGTCTATGGCGACCAGATCCTTGTTGAGTCGGGCGCGATCATCGATGTGATCCTGACACGGCATGCGCCAGATGCGCTCTCTCCGGCGCTCGATAGCCCGTACTATCCGCATTACGTGAAGTGGATGCATTATGCTGAAGGGTCGCTGGCGGCACGCCTGTTCAGCGACTATCGCGCCTGGCGGGTCAATCCGCCGACGGAGCGATCACCGCTTGTGGATAGTGAGAATGTTGTTCAGTACGCTGAGGACTATCTGGGTGAGAATCCATGGTTCGGCGGGCCTGAATTCTCCGCTGCCGACATCATGATGATGTTCCCTTTGAATGTCGCGACTGGCCTGAACCTCGTTGATGCCGAGCAGTTTCCGAACGTGGCGGAATGGAAAACCCGGATTGAGGCACGCCCCGCCTATCAGCGCATGCTGGCCAAGGCGCGCCCCGATGGCATGATCGGCAGTCTGCCGCCGGTCCAGCATCCGCCATCCGACAAACGCGCCACTTTCCCGGGGCGGTAGCCGAAGCGGCTTGCACCGCTGACAGAATTGCTTAGGTGACGTGCAGGGCCGACCAAAAGAGGTCGGCCTTCGCTTCAGTGGAGCAGGCTATGGACAGAGTTCTCATCATCGGGGCCGGTGCGGCCGGGACTGTCGTTGCGAAGAAATGCGCGATGGACCGGGACACTTTCAAACATATCCATCTGGCGTCACGCCGGATTGAGAGCTGCGAGAAAGTTGCCTCGGAAACCGTGACGCCCATCGAGATCAGTCAGGTAGACGCCGATGATGTGGACGCGACCGTCGCCCTGATCGAGCAGGTCAGACCGGATCTCGTGATCAACATGGCGTTGCCCTATCAGGACCTGCCGATCATGGATGCCTGCCTGAAGGCCGGGGCCAACTATATGGACACGGCCAATTACGAACCCCGCGAAGAAGCCAAGTTCGAATACAAGTGGCAATGGGCCTATCAGGATCGCTTCAGGGAGGCTGGTCTGACCGCTATTCTCGGCTGCGGTTTCGATCCGGGTATGACCAACATTTACTGCGCTTACGCCCAACAGGAAGGCCTGCTGGATGAGATCGAATATATCGACATAGTCGACTGCAATGCCGGCGACCATGGCAAGACCTTCGCCACGAACTTCAATCCGGAGATCAATCTCCGCGAAGTGACCCAGGATGGAAAGTACTGGAAGGATGGGGAGTGGATCGAGATCCCCGCGCTCTCAATCCGGACCATGATCGACTATCCCGAAGTCGGGCCGACCATGTCTTACCTGATCTATCACGAGGAAGAAGAATCCCTCGTGAAACATATCAATGGCCTCAAACAGATCCGCTTCTGGATGACTTTTGGCGAGGAGTACATCAAGCATCTCGACGTGTTCAAAAGCATTGGCCTGATCGGGCTGGAGCCGATCAGGCACAAGGGCATGGACATCATTCCGATCGAGTTCCTGCGAGACCTGCTGCCCGTGCCGTCCACGCTGGCCGAAGGGTATACCGGCAAGACCTCTATCGGCGTGATCCTGCGCGGCACGAAGGACGGCCAGCCGACCACGAAGATGATCTACAATGTCTCAGATCATGCGAAGACCAATGAAGAGGTCGGCGCGCAGGCCGTATCTTACACGACCGGTGTGCCGCCCGTGTCTGGCGCAAAGATGTTCTTCGACGGCATCTGGTCAGGGCAGGGCGTGTTCAATGTTGAGCAGTTCCCGGCCAAGCCATTTCTTGAAGACGTTTCCGCGCGGGGACTGCCTTTCCATGTGAAAGATGTGTCGCCGGAGGATCAGGCGGCGCTCTTTGCGGTGGATACCTAGCAGCACCCGCCTTCGCTGACGGGTTTGGGGATGTGAGACGGGATGTCCCGCATGTCCTGACCATAGGTCGGAATGGTGTCCATGGAGTGGAACATCTCCCAGATGACGCCCTGCGGGTCCGCCGCCCAGTGCTTGTTGGAATGGGCGTAGCAGCAATTGGCCGCTGGCTCGGGAAGCGTTGACTGCTCTGCCGACACAAGCGCGTCGTTCAACGCCTCGAGATCGTCATCGCTGTCGACCTGAATGCCGACATGATCAACCCCGCGCGTTGCGCCATCGCGCTGACTGACGGCCAGGTTGAGACGCGGATCATCGAGCATCCATTTCATATAATCGGGTTTGTCGACGGTCGGCTCCGCCCCGAACAGGGCAGTGTAAAACCGTTTCGTCGCGTCGAGATCAGCGGCGCTGATGTGGATATGCATGCGTTTCATCTAGGTCTCCTGAGTCAGCAGGTTGTCTTGAGGGGAGGTGAAAACACCCTTGCAGCAATCCTTGATCAGGAAGCCGTGCAGGGTTCGGATGGCGGCATAGCTCGCTTTTGAAACCACTTCTCGCCCCCGTTTTTCCTGTTCGACGAGGCCCGCCTGCGCCAGCGCTTTGAGGTGGTGCGCAAAGGTTGAGGCAGGGACGCCAAGCGACTCGCGGAGCTCGCCCACGGTCAGGCCGCAACATCCGGCCTGAACAAGCTGACGGAGCACTTTCACGCGGTTGGCGTGGCCGAGTGCGGCAAACTGATCGGCGGCGAGAGTATCGTTCATGCATATCTAAATAACTAGTTTTATCGTTATTTCAAGATCGTCTTCTGTTTTTTTGTTGAGGCGGTGCGCGCGTACGTCAGAGGAGAGACTTCCTCATCCTGAAGACGGGAACCGTCGTGCCATCCGCGCTTTGCGGCGATACGTCTTCGACCATTTCATATCCGCAGGCTTCGTAGAGGGGCCGGCCGGGCGCGGTCGATCCCATTTCCATCGTCTTGAAACCTTCGGCGCGGGCCGCCGCTTCACCGGCCTCCAGCAGGAGGCGTCCGATCCCGCGCCGCGTAAAATCCGGATGGGTGTACATGGCGCGGATTTTCGCCGGCTCGGTCTGCGGGTCGGCGAGCTGATCATCTCGTCCGGTCGTGCTGTCACCGCCATAAAGCGTCCGCCGTCGCGACCAGCCACCGCATCCGGCGACCCGCTCGCCTGCCATGACTAGGAAGTAGGTGCCGTCGGAAACCAGAAGGCGGTCGACCCCCATGCTTTCACTTGAGCGCGCCACCTGCTGCTCATCCAGGAATTGGGGAAGAATGGCGGTCATTGATGCGTGCATGACGGCTTCTATGGCCGGGATATCATCCAGTGTGGCGATGCGAAGATCGAACATGGTGCGCGCGTCCCGATTTCAGGTTAGTCAGCGTCACCATGACAGACACTTCTCCGTTCTCCGATGTGCAAACCCCGGTTTTCATTCTGGATATTGGCCGGTTGCAGAAAAATCTGGCAGTCGCGGCGCGCATTCGCCGCGAAAGTGGTGCCAGAATCCTCCTTGCGACCAAGGCCTTCGCAATGCCGGCAGCTTTTCCCTATATGCGCCCTCATCTGGATGGCACCACAGCGAGCGGCGTTCATGAGGCAAGGCTCGGCGCGACAGAGTTCGGACGCGATGTTCACGTCTATTCGCCGGCCTATACCGATGAGGGCCTGCAGGAACTCGCCGGGATCGCCAGCGATATCTATTTCAACTCTGCCGAACAACTCGCCCGCTTCGGTCCGGCGGCGCGCGGCATGGGTGCGTGGATCGGTCTGCGGATCAATCCCGGTTATTCGAACGCGACGCTTGGCGGGGCGCTCTATGATCCGTGTGCGCCCTATTCACGCTTTGGCGAAGTGGCGGGCCGCCTGGGCGAGATCGACTGGACGGCGGTGGATACGCTGCATGTCCACGCATTGTGTGAGTCGCTCCATGATGGCTCGGTCGGGCTGATCGAGCACATGGCTGAGCACTTTGCCGACCAGATCGAGCAGGTCAGCGCGGTCAATTTCGGCGGTGGGCACTTCATCAATAAAGCGGGCTATGACGTGGATGCCCTGATCGCGGGCATTCAGGCCTTTCGGGACCGGTTCGGGGTGGAGGTGATCCTTGAGCCGGGGGCCGGGCTCGTGGTTGGCGCAGGCGAGCTTCATGCGAGTGTCATCGGGCTTCATGAGAATGACAAGTCGATCGCGATTCTCGATGTGTCGGCCTCAACCCATATGCCGGATGTTCTGGAAGCGCCGTACCGCCCCGAGATCGAAGGGGCAGGCGATGCGGATGCGCAGGCGCACTCCTACATTCTGGCGGGCAATACCTGCATGACCGGCGATGTCATTGGCGAGTATTCCTTCGCCGAGCCCCTGACGCCCGGGGACGAGCTGATTTTCTCGGACCAGATGCACTACAGCTTCGTGAAGGCGAACACGTTCAACGGCACACCGCTCGCCAATCTGGCGATCCGGCATGAAGACGGCACCGTCGAAACCGTATCTGATTTTGGGTATGACGCCTTTCGCGAGCGCCTCGGGCGCTAAAGCGCGCCCGCTTTTCGCAGGAGCGCGCGGTCCGGCGCGGCGAGCAGGGCTTCAGCGAGCGTCATGACAAGCGCGCGAGACCGGATCGGCTTTTCCACTACATCATCGAAACCGGCTGCAAGCGCCTGAGCGCGACGGGTCGGGGAGACATCTGCTGTCACTGCGAGCATGACGGCTGCGGCCGTTTCATTGCTGCAGGCCCGGAATTCACCGACTAGATCTTCGCCGTTCACGTCCGGCAGGCGCAGATCACAGAGCACGGCCTGATAGTCTGCGCCGCTGGCACGGCGCATGGCCTGAAGCCCGTTCTCGACTGCATCCACCTGCCAGCCGGCTGCCCGCAGGGCTTCGCGCATCACAAAGCGGCTGACATCATGATCTTCCACGAGCAGCACACGGCCGAGTTCGAATGCGCGGCGCGTCGGAGGGGCCGGATTGTCCACAGCGAGGCGAGGTCCTGCCTTGCGCACGGCAAGCGTGACGGTGAAGACCGAGCCGCCACCCGGATTGTCGGTAAGGGTAATGCCGCCATCCATCACAGCAGCGAGCTTGCTGGCGACAGCAAGGCCAAGGCCGATGCCGTCTTTCTCGCTGGCTGCCCCGTCTTCGGCGCGCTCAAAGGCTCCGAACAATCTCTGGCGGTCCGCATGGGCGATGCCGCATCCTGTATCGGCGACCCGCATGATGAGCTGGAGTGTGTTGCCCGCCTGTTGTGTCTCGATTTCAGCGCTGACCGTGCCGGATTCGGTGAACTTCAGGGCGTTGCTGATCAGGTTGAAGAGAATCTGGCGCAGGCGGGCCGGGTCTGCTTCGATCCGTTTCTCGCTGCCACGCCGGATCGAGACGGCAAGCGCAAGACCATCGGCGTCTGCGCAGCCGCGCCAGAGTGCTTCGGCGTCCGAGGCGAACTGTTTCAGGTCGAAAGGTTCTGGTTTGAGATCCAGCCGGCCGGCATCAAGGCGCGCCGCGTCGAGGAGGTCATCGAGAATGCGCTTCAAATGATCGCCCGAGCGGACAATGGCGCGGGCATAACCCTTGGCCGATTTGGAGATGTCATCTTCGCAGAGCATGTCGGCAAGGCCGAGTATGCCGGTCAAAGGCGTGCGGATTTCATGGCCGACGGCAGCGAGGAAATCCGCGCGTCCTGCTTCTGTCTCTTCTGCACGGGCCTTGAGCTGCTTCATCGCTCTGGCGCGCTGGATGTTTTCCTCGGCCACTGTGGAGAGAAGCGCTTCGGGGGAGACAAAGCCAAGATAAAGCCCATCGGCGTGGACGATCATGCCATCGATCAGGGCGCGCGAGTTTTTCTTGGCGGCCGCGCCGGCGATCATCGCGGCCTGCATGTTCCCATCAACAAGAACGGGGCGCGGGGCGGCGGCTTCCATGGCCTGCTTGCCGGCGATGGGGATGTGAGAGCCTGCCTTGGCGAAGGCTTCCGACAATGCCAGTCGTGTGATCAGGCCAACCGGCAACCCATCCTCATCAGCCACGGGAAGGGCGCTGAGACCTGGCTCAGAAAAGAAGCGCTGCAGGGCGGCCTGAGCCGTCGCATCTGGGGAGAGCGGCAGGATGGGCGCAGCAAGATCGCGCATTTTGGCGGGCATGAGTTACCTGATATCGGCGTCTGATTAACGCCGACACTGCACTCAAAACCTTTCCCAAGCCCCAACCAGACCTAACGAGATGGTTAAAGTACGTCTTTTTTACTGGAGACGATTTTGCCGACCAAACCGTACTCGACGGCCTCTTCCGCGGACATCCAGAAGTCGCGATCGGTGTCGGCCTTGATCTTCTCAAGGGACTGGCCGGTCGCTTCGGCAAAAATCTTGTTCAGGCGTTCGCGCATCTTGATGATTTCACGGGCCTGAATTTCCACGTCGGTCGCCTGTCCGCCGACGCCGCCACGCGGTTCGTGAAGCAGGAATCGGGTGTTTGGCAGCGCGTAACGGTTCTCTTTCGCCGCGGCGCAGTAGATCAACGCGCCAGCACTGGCGACCCAGCCCGTCCCGAGCACTTTGACCGGGGCTTCGACGAATTTGATCATATCGTGGATCATGTCGCCGGACTCAACATGTCCGCCGGGGGAGGAGAGCACGAGCAGAATCGGCTCCTGGCTTTCCGACGCCAGCGCCAGCAGACGTTCGCACACGCGGCGGGCCTGCTTGTCGTCAATGCCACCGGTGAGGAGAATGGTCCTCGCATTGAACAGGGCTTCTTCAAGAAAGGCATTGGGCTCGCCAATAGGCCGTTCGTTGGATTCGTCGTCGAGGCGGGTCATGCGGGCTCCGGTATGAAACGTTGACGGCATAGGTGAGGGGCGCAGCGCGTCTGGTCAATGGGTGACCAGTCATAGGCTGTGAAAGATCTGGTTGTGTTAAGCGCCGAGGATACGCTGGACCAGTCCCATCGCGCCGGTAAAGCGCAGCCCGCCATCACGAACAGCCAGCGCGTAGCAGGGCTCTCCGGGGTCTGCCACCGGCTGGTGGATATCCTCCGGGCCTTTCATGGCGACGTCCCCGGGACCGAACGATCCCGTCTCATCGGTAAAGCCGCCAGCGGCGATCAGTGTCGCCTCATAACCTTCATGGGTGTGACGCGGAACCGACGCGCCGGGCTCAATCCGGTAGAGTTCGACCTCTGCATTGCTGCCGCAGTCGAGGCGAAGCCGCCGGATGCCGGGTGAGGTAAACTGCCAGCCGGTCGCGCCGGCCGCATCAATGGCTCGCGCCCGTAGAGGGTCCGGCAGAGCGAGAAGCTCGTCGATCGCGTTGCCAGCGTCCCGGGCGGCCGTGTTTTCGGTCGCACGCGAGACCTCGAGATCATCGATCAGGGCAAAGGCGCGGTCCACGGCACCGTCCGTCATTGTAGCGGCGTCTTCGCGCTCGAGGAGCGCGCCTGCGATAATTTCGGACTGGCGAACCTTGTCGGCGATATCGGCGCGCAGCGC
>JBCBTR010000033.1:0-14209 GCA_039818545.1 Pseudomonadota bacterium | reverse complement strand
CTGCCATTCAGGGCGAGATATCGCAAATGGCGGAGGCCTTCGGGGCGTCGCTCTCTGTTATCACCGGCGAGGCGCTGCTCGACGAGAACTATCCGATGGTGCACGCGGTTGGCCGGGCGGCTGATGCGGCTCCGCGCATCATGGAGCTCAGCTGGGGGGAGGAGCGCCATCCCGAGCTCGCCATTGTCGGGAAGGGCGTTGCCTTCGATTCCGGTGGTCTGAACATCAAACCCGGCGACGGTATGCGCATCATGAAGAAGGATATGGGCGGAGCCGCTCATGCGGTCGCGCTGGCTCGTCTCGTCATGGGCGCGAACCTTCCTGTGCGGCTGAAGCTGTATGTTCCTGCCGTTGAAAATGCGATTTCCGGCGATGCCTTCCGGCCGGGTGATGTTCTGAACAGCCGTAAGGGCCTGACCGTCGAGATCGACAATACCGACGCGGAAGGCCGTCTCATCCTCGGGGATGCACTCACCCGCGCCTGCGAGAGTTCGCCTGACCTCGTGATCGATTTCGCCACGCTGACGGGCGCTGCGCGTGTGGCACTGGGGCCGGACCTTGCACCTTTCTATACCGATGACGAGACGGTTGCCGCCGGTATCAAGGCGGGCTCGAACGAAACCGGCGATCCTGTCTGGCGGATGCCCCTCTGGGCTCCATACTTGACCGATCTCAAAAGCCCGATTGCCGATCTCGTGAATTCAGGCGGGCGGATGGCGGGCTCGATCACCGCAGGGCTGTTCCTGAAAGAATTTGTCGATACGACGCGCTGGGTTCATCTGGATGTGTGGGCGTGGCGCAAGGGGCGATATGGCCGTCCGCAAGGCGGGGCAGCCTGCGGCCTGCGCGCGGTCTGGGCGATGTTGCAGAAGCGCTATCCGGCTTAGTCCTCTGACAGGCCTTCAAAGCGGGCGTCCCATTCGGGCGTGCGTGCCAACGGATCAAATCCTGAGGCGAGATAGAGCTTCATCCGGCGGGTCTTGCCACCACCGAGCGGGATCTCGATCATGCCAGCGGACGTGAACGTGTCGAAGTCGGCTCGCATCCTCGGTCGAAAATCCTTGCGGACGCTTGCAACCAGAACCCGCTCATCCAGCGGCGGGATGAGTTCATCTTCCTCAGAATAGCTCTTCGCGCCTTCATGGCGGCGCCAGGCGATGACCGGCACCGGAAAGCCGTCGCGGCCATAATAGTCGAGCCCGTGCCAGTTTTCGCGTTCGTCGACGAGGATCGCGGTTGCATTCTCAGCTTCTGCGCGGGCGGCAAGGGCGGCGGTCGTTTCTTCCCAACCCCGGGTGCGCTTGAACGCGTTGGCGACGCCTGCGCCCTCAGACCATGAGACCGGACCGATCGCGATGAAGGTAAAGGCGACAGCCACTGCAGCGTGGATCGCCATACTCGCCCAGAGCAGACCAACCGGGCGGTTCTTGAAGCCTCTGGCAAACGCCAGAATGGCAAGTGCGAAAACGCCGCCAATACCCAGCCGACCAAGGAGCGGCATGTCCGGAATGAACTGGACGGCGATGAAGGTAATGGCGGCGATGCCAAACCAGAGCCGGGGGGCAGGGCCTGCCCGCGTCATCCAGCCGGCGATCAGGATGCTGGCAGCCGGATAAGCGGTGGCCGCCCAGTTCGCATGGGCGCGCGAGAGCACGGCCTGACCCATAATGATCAAGAGGACCGGTACGATAAAGCAAAGCAGCCAGCGATCGCGACCGAGAATGGATGTGTCATCCGATCCCTGCATGGCAAAGGCCCCGCCCAGCAGGACAAGAAAGCTCACCGGCCCGAACACGCCCATCTGGTCGGTCAGAAACTTCCCTGCATTTTCTGGATTGAGGAGCGGCCCGCCCAGATTGGCATTGTCGACTGTGTGACCGACCGTCTTGAAGTCATTGGCGGCGTTCCAGACAAGGTGCGGCGCAAAGACCGCAATCGCGACCCCGAGCGCTGCAAGGCCTTTCCATGAAAGCAGCGCTCTCCGCGTGGATTGGTCGAACAGAATGGTCAGCGCGATGCCGATGCCGAAATACAGCATGGCATACTTGGCGAGGAACCCGGCCCCCACCGCAGCACCGAGCCCGAGCGCAGTTATCCATCCCGCCTCATCCTGGCGCATCCGCCACAGGCAGAACAGCGCGGCGCTCCATATCGGCAGCAGGACGCCATCGGTTGAGATCACCGCCGATGACAGGATCACGCCCGGCATCAACGCATAGCCAAGGCCAGCCAGTAGCCCGGCCTGAGGCCCGTACATGTTCCGGCCCAGTATAAAGAGTATGCTTGCGGCGATGGCGTGGAGCAGGGGAGCGGCGAGCCGGGCGGCTGCCTCAGAGTCGCCAAACAGCGCCGTCGTTCCGCCGATGACCCAGGCGATCAGCGGAGGCTTGGAGAAGTACCCCCACTCGAACGTCTGACCCCAGCGCCAATACTGGGCTTCGTCCGGACCCAGATTCAAAGGGGTGAGAAAAATCCCAGCCACGCGCATAGCCACCAGCACTGCCAGCGCAGCGAAGAAGAGACGCGTTGTGCGGTCCTGCTGCGCTGGTGCGTCGGTCATGTCGGGGGCTCTGGTCTGGTCGATAAGACGAGTCTTCGGTCTAGGCGATCATCGGTCTTGGATAAAGCGTCGATTACGCTATGTTTTGCAAACGAAACGGTTGAGGGGCCGATTCTCTGCCCTGTGAGTTGACCGGTTTGGCGTTGCGTAATGTTGCACAGCAACAACAGTTTTTGGCCTTGTACAGCGCGTCACAAAAGTTTCGTCCACGAGTCAGTGATGTGTTGCTATGGCCGCTCCATACCGGTCGTGCGAGCGGAGTCGCGTCTGGTTCATATTTTCATTCGAGGGGAACGAATATGTTCAATTGGAAGACGCTAACTAGCGGCGCAGCTGTCTCGATCATGGCGATGGCGGCGATGCCGGTCGCCCATGCGCAAGTCACCACGTCCGGCATTCGCGGTCAGGTGACAAACGAGGCCGGCGCGCCTGTGGCGGGCGCTGAGGTGACCGTCGTCAATACGCAAAGCGGTCTGTCGCGCTCAGCGGTCACGTCCGCGAACGGTCAGTTCTTCATCCGCAACCTGCCCGTTGGTGGCGGATATGTCGTCGAGGCCGACACGCCAGACCTTCAGGGTCAGAGCATCGAAGGCATCTCGCTGAACCTCGGTGACACGACGGACCTGAACTTCGTTCTCGCGAATGATGACACGCGGACGCTGGATGCGGTTGTGGTGACCGCGTCTGCTTCGAACGCGGCGCAAGTCGCTGTTGGCCCTTCGGCAAGCTTCGGACTTGAAACGCTGGAGACCGTTCCAACCATCAACCGCAGCATCACCGACGTGCTTCGAATCGATCCTCGGGTCTTCGTCAACGAGTCTGACAATAACGCTGTGCAGTGTGCAGGTAAGAACTCGCGTTTTAACTCGCTGACTGTCGATGGCGTTCGCTTCAACGACAATTTCGGTCTCAACCGGAATGGCTTCCCCACCGAGCGGATTCCGTTCTCGTTTGACGCAATTGAACAGGTCGCAGTCGAGCTCGCACCGTTCGATGTCCAGTATGGTGGCTTCTCCGCCTGTAACATTAACGCGGTGACGAAGTCCGGAGACAACGAGTTTCATGGCTATGCCTTCGCCGACTACACAGACGACGGTCTGCGCGGCGATAGCCTGGAAGGCGAAGATATCCAGACCGGCAGCTTTGATGAAACCCGCTATGGCTTCGGAATTGGTGGTCCGATCGTCAAGGACAAGCTCTTCTTCTTCGCTGCTTACGAAAAGCTTGAAGGCTCCAACCTATTCGATCGCGGCCCCATCGGCTCAGGCGCGGTCAACGAGGTGGACATCACGCAGGATGAGCTCAACGAGATTCTCCGTATTGCGCGAGACGTCTACAATTACGATCCCGGTGGTATCCCCTCCAGCTTTCCAAATGAGGACGAGAAACTTCTCGTCAAACTCGACTGGAATATCTCCAACGATCACAGGGCCTCATTCACCTACAACTACAATGATGGTTTCAACATCAGCGAGTCGGACGGTGACAATGATGAGTTCGAATTCTCCAACCACCTCTACGAGCGTGGTGCTGAGCTGAACTCCTATGTCGGGTCTCTGTTTTCTGACTGGACGGAGAATTTCTCGACAGAAGTCCGGATTGGCTATTCCGAGCTGCAAAACCGGCAGCTCTCGATCGGAGGTACCGATTTCGGCGAGATCACCATCGAAACCGATGATGTCGACGTTTACATCGGCGGTGATGACAGCCGTCAGGCCAACCAGCTGAGCTATGACACGTTCAACATTGCGCTGAAGGGCTTCTACACGACCGGTCAGCACAATATCAGCTTCGGCTACGAGCGTGAAACGCTCGATGTGTTCAACCTCTTCGTCCAGCATGTTGAAACCGAGATCGACTTCGACCGGAACCCGGCAGTGGTCGATCCAACGGACACGCGTGACCCTGCGATCGTCAATTTCGAACTCGGCCTTGCCGACAACGTCAACTATAATAACTCACCATCCGGCGACCCGACGGCCGCTGCGGCCGCATTCGAATACTCGGTCAATTCGCTCTATGCACAGGACGAGTTCGATTTCGGCAACGGTTTCACCATCGTCGCCGGTCTCCGCTATGACTGGTACACGACCGATGATGAGCCGGGTGAAAACGCCGACTTCCTGGCCTCGTACGGCTTCACCAACGCTCAGACGATTGACGGGGAAGGGCTGATCCAGCCGCGCCTCGGTTTCCAGTGGGAAGCGGCCGACAATCTCGATCTTCGCGGCGGCATCGGCCTCTACTCTGGTGGTAACCCGAATGTGTGGCTGGCCAACACGTATCAGGCCACGAACACTGCTCAGTTCGGTGCCGATGGCGGTGGCGTGACACCGAGCCTTGAGGATGGTGTGACTTCGCTGTTCGATGTTCCTTACGGCCAGTGTGAGGACGGCGTGCCGGAAGGCCCTGGTTACTGCGTGCCTCAGTCTCTGATTGATGCGGTGGCCTCTGGGACCGGTTCGAATTTCGAGATCAACTATCTCGATCCGAACTTCGAGATTCCACGCGAATGGAAACTTGCTCTTGGCGGGACCTACTTCGCCAACGCGCCAGGTCTCGGTGGGGAATATGTCCTAACGGGCGATATTCTCTACTCGATTACACAAGACAGCGCCGTCTGGATTCGCGGTGACCTTGAGCAGTCTGGTACAACGACAGGTCCAGATGGTCGGGTCTACCCGACCTATGACAGTGTTCGCGAAGCTGCCTTCGTGCTCACCAACTCTTCGGATGATGCGAAATCGTTGCTGATTTCGGGCGCGGTCTCGAAATCGTACGACTTCGGTCTCGACTGGACGGTGGGATATGCCTACTCTGACGCGGAAGATGTTCATCCGATGACATCTTCGGTTGCGTTCTCCAACTATGTGAACCGCTCCTTCGGTGATCCACAGGATGTCAGCGCTGCAACGTCTGACTATAATACGAAGCACCGCTTCACCGCGCTGGCGAGCTATGAGAAAGCCTTCTTCGGCGACAATCTTACGAAGTTCTCCGCATTTGGTCAGGCCGTTTCTGGCCGTCCTTACAGCTTCGTGGCAGACGTTAATCCGAACGACATCACGGGCTTCACGCCGTTCCTTGAGGACAATCCCTTCCTTGCGGCCGGCGCTGAGCGTAACGGTGAAGAAGGGTCCTGGTGGGGCAAAGTGGATGTGAAGGTCGAGCAGGAATTCCTTCTCCCGAACGATCACATCGCTTCTGGCTTTGTTGTCATCGACAACTTCACCAACCTGCTGAACGATGAGTGGGGCATCCTGCGCGAGCCGGACTTCCCCCCACAGTGCGTTGTCGATGTTGCTGGCGTTCCAACACAAGCATGCGAGAGCCGCAGAGGCGACCAGTCGCGCTACGAAATCCGTTTCGGTGTGCGCTACGAGTTCTAAGCTCGCTCTTTGAAGCAAGACCAAGGAAGGGCGGTCCCGTGTGGGCCGCCCTTTCTCATTGGGCCGGCTTGTGGCAAAGGCCCGCCCATGCCCGACAGGACGATCATCTGCCCGCCGGAATGGGACCCCCAGAGCGCGGTCTGGGTGGGCTGGCCGCGTCTTGAGGCGGAGTGGGGGGAGGCGTTCGCGATGGCCCGGCTGGAAATCGCCGGTTTTGTTCGCGCGCTCAGCCAGTTCATAGCTGTCAGGCTGGCCGTCGGAGACGATGCCGCGGCCGATGACGCGTACGCCATGCTCGGCGACGCGGCCGAGATTCACCGCGTCCCGAGCGGCGATATCTGGCTGCGCGACACAGGCCCGCTCTTTGGCCTTGCCGGCGATGCGCCGTCTGCGCTGACTTTCCGCTTCAACGGCTGGGGCGGGAAGTATGTGATGGACGGCGACACCGGGACCGCCGCCGCGCTTTGCGAGCTGGAAACAGTCACCGCGACGCCACATGATTTCGTGCTGGAGGGCGGCGCGATCGAGCAGGACGGTGCCGGTGCGCTGCTGACTACCCGCCAGTGCCTGCTGAACGAGAACCGCAATCCCAGCTGGACAGAAGATATCGCCGATGCCGCGCTGAAGGACGCATTTGGCGCGGACCGCATCATCTGGCTTGAAGACGGCCTCACCGGCGATCACACAGACGGACATATCGACAATATCGCCCGTTTCGTCGCGCCGGGGCATGTCCTTTGCCAGAGTGCGTCGGGCATCAATGATCCGAATGCCGAAAGGCTGGCTGAGATCGAAGCCACACTCAGGGCGACAGGGCTGGAGGTCTCCACGCTGCCCTCGCCGGGCCGCATACAGGATGAGGCTGGCGCTGTCCTCCCGGCAAGCCATATGAACTTTCTGATCACGAATGGAGCCGTGCTGATGCCCGCCTTCGAAAACGACTTCTCCGTCGAGGCAGCCGCCATGCTTTCGGAGCTTTTCCCGGGGCGGGATGTCCTCGCGCTGCCCGCCCGGCACATTCTCTCCGGCGGCGGCGCGTTTCACTGCATGACGCAGCAGGTGCCGGACTGGCCACAGCTCAGGAAAGGGCCCACGCCATGACGAGGATGATCACGCTCGCGGCGCTGCAGGCGTCGTTCGTCGAGGACGAAGACACCAATATCGCACGCGTTGCGGCGCTTGTCCGCGAGGCTGCGGGGCAGGGCGCAGATGTGATCCTGCCGCCCGAACTCTTCAGCGGGCCATACTTCTGCAAGACGCAGGAAGAGTCGCATTTTGCCCGCGCAAGGACGTGGCAAACTCACCCGGCCGTCAAGGCTCTGACCCCGCTTGCCGAAGAGCTTGGCGTGGTCATCCCGGTTTCGATTTTCGAGCGCGATGGCCCGCACACCTACAATTCGGTTGTCATGCTCGATGCAGACGGCACAGCGCTCGGCGTCTATCGCAAGAGCCACATTCCGGACGGCCCGGGCTATCAGGAGAAGTTCTACTTTCGCCCCGGGGATACCGGCTTCAAGGTCTGGAGCACGAAGAAGGGCCGGATCGGTGTGGGCATCTGCTGGGACCAATGGTTCCCGGAGGCGGCCCGGGCGATGGCGCTGATGGGCGCAGATGTCCTGCTCTATCCCACGGCCATCGGCGCTGAGCCACAGGATCCGTCGCTCGATACAGCCGCGCGCTGGCGACGGGCCATGCAGGGCCATGCGGTCTCGAACGTTATTCCTGTCTGCGCGGCCAACCGGATCGGCGATGAGGCCGGGCAGGTTTTCTACGGCACCAGCTTCATCTGTGATCAGACCGGCGAGGTTGCCGCAGAACTCGGGCGAACAGAAGAGGGCGTGATCACGGCGTCGTTTGACGCGGATGAGATCGAAACCGAGCGCGCCGCATGGGGGTTCTTCCGCGACCGCCGCACAGACCTTTACGGCCCGCTGCTTTAGCTATTGCGCGATCAGCAGCGCCCCGCGCAGCACATAGGCAAGCCCGGCAACCGCAAGCAGCCCGCCCATCGAGAGGGCGGCAAACCAGGCAAGCTTCTTCCAGAGCGGGCTGTCCTCGCCATTCTCAGGCGGTCCGGCAATCTCGGGAAACCGGTCAGCCATGATAGCCGTCCCCCGGTTTCACTTTCCCCCAGAACAACGAATAGACATAGGCCGTATAGATCAGGATGATGGGCAGCATCACCGCTGCCCCCACCAGCAACAGGCCGAGCGCGCTATCATGCGCGGCAGCATCCCACAGCGTGAACTGGAAGGGGACAAGGAAGGGGAAGAGGCTCACCGCAAGACCAAGATAACCAGACAGGAAGATGCCGGCGGCCAGAAGATAGGGCCGCCAGTCCGGTGCCGCGCCGGGTCCGGATGCCATTGACAGATCTCGGAACAGCCAGAGCGTGAGCAGCATGCCCGCCAGCGGGATCGGCGCGAGCGGCCCGAGCGTGGCGAAATCGATCTCCGTCATGGAGAAGCCCCAACGCGCGGTGACATCCGGATCCACTGACAGCATGGCAAGGCTCACCGCGGCAAAGGCCAGCGCCACGCCGATAAGCGCGAGCCGCGCCCAGCGCCGCGCTTTCTCGTAAAGCTCGCCTTCGGTTTTCAGGACGAGCCAGCATGCGCCGAGCAGCGTGTAGCCAATCGCGACCGAGACCGCGACCAAGATCGAGAAAGGGGACAGCCAGTCAAACGCCCCGCCGGCAAACGAGCGCCCGTCGACAGCAATCCCTTTCACGAAGCCGCCCAGCACGAAGCCTTGTGACAGCGCGGCGGCGAGCGAGCCGCCAAAGAAGGCCCCGTTCCAGAATTTGCGTGTCGGTTCGCGCACCGCCTTGTGGCGAAACTCAAATGCGACACCGCGAAAGATCAGCGCCGCCAGCATGACGAGGATGGGAAGATAGAAGGCGGGCATGATCACGGCATAAGCGAGCGGGAAGGCCGCAAACAGGCCGCCGCCACCCAGCACCAGCCAAGTCTCATTGCCGTCCCAGACCGGCTCGATCGTCGCGGTCATCATGTTGCGCTCTTCATCGCATTTGGAGAGTCCGGTCAGGATTCCAACGCCAAGGTCCATGCCGTCGAGCAGGACATAGAGCATCACAGCGGTGGCGATGAGCACGGCCCAGATCAGGGGAAGGTCCATATCGTGTCCTCCTATTCAGCCGGGACGATATCGTCGGGCGCTCTGGCAGGATCATCCACCGATCCGAGCGGCGACCCCGGTGCCCGGCGTGCCTTGGCGGGCGGTTCTTCCGGATCATCGTCGAACCCTCGTGTGGCGATGCGCGCCATATAGACGACCCCCGCCGTGAAGATGATCGCATAGACCACCATGAAAACGAGCAGCGATGTCGCCACGCTGGCGGCGCTGACGGGTGCGACGCTGTCAGCGGTCCGCAGATACCCATAGACCGTATAGGGCTGTCGGCCGACCTCGGCGACAATCCAGCCTGTGATCACAGCGACGAAGCCAAGCGTCCCACCGGGCACGGCCAGCCAGTGAAACAGACCCGGCTTATCGATGCGGTCGCGCGCCCAGAGGAACACGCCCCAAAGCCCAATCGCGAGCAGGCCAAGCCCTGCGCCCACCATCAGGCGGAAGCTCCAGAAGGTCATCCATATGGGCGGGCGTTCGGTCTCGGCGAAATGAGAGATGCCATGCAGTTCCGCACCCGGCTTGAACAGGAAGGTGCTGGTGCCGGGGATTTCAATGCCGGACAGCCCGCAGGGCGCTTCCGGATTGGGCCAGGCAACCAGCACGGTGGGCTGCACGTCTCGCGTCTCGCACCAGCCTTCCAGCGCGGCCACTTTGGCGGGCTGGTAATGGTGGGCGACTTCGCCGGACCAGTGTCCCGCCCAGATCTGTAGGGGCATCAGGAGGGTCAGTGTGCCTGCAGCCATGCGCATCTGCCACTTGGTGGGTTCTGTTACCCGCCCGCGGATCACCTGCCACGCGCCGGCGGCCATGATCACGGCGGCGGTGGTGATGAAGGCGGCGAGCATCATGTGCACATAGCGGGACGGGAAACTCGGATTGAAGATCACGGCCATCCAGTCGGTGGCGTAGAAATTCCCGGTGTCCGCATCGATGGCGAATCCCTGCGGGGTCTGCATCCAGCTATTGGCAGACAGGATCCAGAACGCTGAAATCGTTGTCCCGATGGCGACCGCGCAGGTCGCCGCGAAGTGCAGTTTCTCGCCGACCTTGTTCCAGCCGAACAGCATCACCCCGAGGAAGGTCGCCTCAAGGAAGAAAGCGGTGAGCACTTCATAGCCGAGCAGGGGCCCCAGCACGCTGCCGGTCTTGTCCGAGAAGACACTCCAGTTCGTGCCGAACTGGTAGCTCATCACCACGCCGGACACGACGCCCATCGCAAAGGCGAGCGCGAAGATTTTCACCCAGTGCAGATAAAGCCGTTTGAACACCGTGCGGCGCGTACGCAGCCAGAGGCCCTCGCAAACAGCAAGAAAGGCGGCGAGCCCGATCGTGAAAGCCGGAAACAGGATATGAAAGGCGATAACGAACGCGAACTGAAGCCGCGACAGGAACAGGGCGTCGAATTCCATCCATCACCTCCTTCGGGGAGTATGGACTAACACACTTTGAAAGCGAAACGCCCGAACAGGTCGCCGCGCGGCAGCCCGTCGCATTCTGCTCAATTGCAATGCCGGTGGCTCGCGGCCTTATCGGGGTTAAGCCGACTCCCACGTCGATGTTTGCCTGTCCACCTGAAGCGGACACAGCCTTGAGCCAAACCGCGCCTCGGCCCCAACGTCTCCTTTCGGCGTAAAGGAGACATAAGGACTCATTCTTGAAGTACGGCTCTATTCGAGAGCAGCAGGTTTGGTACGGAGTTCCGTCTTTCCGCTTTACTGGCCTGCGTGCTTCACGCAAAAACAGTTAGGCAATTTACTAACTGAGTTGACATCACCTTTGTGCCTGATAAGTTAGGTAAATGCCTAACCAAGAGACAACCCTGAACGATGTCTTCCATGCGCTTGCTGACTCCACGCGGCGCGCGGTCATTCAACGGCTCGGTGAAGGGCCAGCTTCGGTCAAAGATCTTGCCGAGCCCTTCGACATGGCTCTGCCATCTTTCATGCAGCACCTCCGCGTCCTGGAGGATGGTGGCCTGATTAGATCGAAGAAGGAGGGGCGAATTCGAACCTGCGAGATTCGAACCAAAGAATTATCTAAAGTCGAGCTATGGTTCGCCGATCAGCGCGCCCTCTGGGACGAACGACTTGATCGCCTGGATGCCTATCTCACCGATGTTCAGAACGGCGGAGACCGATCATGAGCAATCCGATCCCGATACATAGCGAATTCAACGTTGAGCGCTTGTTCAAAGCGCCGATCGACTTGGTATTCCACGCATGGACCGACGAAAAGGCTAAAGCGCACTGGTTCGTAGGACCAGCGGAGTGGACGGAAATCAAACGAACGCTCGAACCGAAACTAGGCGGTGTCGATATCCTACATGGCAAGTTGCAAGGCGGAATGGAGACACTCTATACCGCACGCTACCAAGCCATCCGGCCCGATGACCTATTGGTTTACGTTTACGACATGCATATTGATGGTGCCCATCTTTCTACCTCGCTTGCAACGGTCGACTTACGCGCAGAGGGCAACGCCACCAGAATGCTTTACACGGAACAAGCCGTCTATTTTGACGGTGAAGACGGTAGCGAGTCGCGCAGAAGAGGCACGTCTGCGCATTTTGATCACCTCGTAACGTACCTGAACGCGAACGCCAGAACATAAACTGAAACCGGACCGTGTGTTGAGCACAACCGGTGCGGCTAAGGCATAAGCCTAGCCGATCGTACACCAAGCTGCTCACGTCCGCTTATGACCCGGAGCAGACATCAGTGGTCGCCGCCTCTCAGGCCCCCGCCTTCGCCAGCTTTTTCGCCTGCATCCGCCACTTGTCGCGCGTCGCGCGGCCGGCAAAACCGACCTGTTCTGAAATGCGGTCGGCATCGGCTTTTGACCATTCGGCAATGTCGGCATAGTGCGTGACGCCAAGATCGTTCAGCGCAGCGGCGAGTTTCTTGCCGATGCCCTTGATGGCGGTGAGATCGTCCGGCGTGCCTTTGACCGGCTCTGCCATCGGGGCGGCCTGTGCCGGCGCTTCGCTGGTCTCGGCGGCGCGGTTCAGCTGATCGAACCATTCGGTCATCATCGAGCCCGGGGCCTTATGCGGCCAGCGCATCCATTCCGGCGTGGCCTGCAGCATGTTGGCGGCCTGCTCCCAGCCGCGAAGGTTGGCATTGGCCATCTGGTGGAACACTTCGCGCATGCGGTCTTCGCTCATGCCCGGCAGGAAGCTTGAAATCGTCTGCTCAGAGGGGCCCCAGTCGGCGGGCGACTTGACGGACTCTGCCATCGATTCAAGCGCCTTGATGTAGGAGTCCTGCATCGTGCGTGCGTTTTCCAGCGCTGCAGTCATAAAGTCGGCATAGGTTTTCATGGCGTCGGTCTGATAACTCATCTCGGGCACATTTCTCTCCTTGGTTGCAGGCACCATAGCAAAAAATGGTGCAGCGCACAATAATGTCAGCGCCTGTGTGCGGCCTCATTTTCGCCCGGCGCAAATAGGTTTATGCGGGCGTGATGACCGAGGATGAGTTCTTTCCCGAGGCAACGGGCCGTGTGCTGGTGTTTGATTCCGGCGTCGGCGGCGTGACCGTCGCGCAGGAAATCTCCGCGATCGCCCCGAAACTCATCGTCGATTACGCCGCCGATACCGGGTTTTTCCCCTATGGTGACAAGTCCGATGAGGCCCTGCGGGCGCGTTTGCCCGTCGTGGCGCGCGCCTTGGTGCATGTCGCTCAGCCGGATGTCTTCGTGATTGCCTGCAACACGGCCAGCACGCTGGCACTGCCCGATGTTCGTGCGGTGCTGGACATCCCGGTCGTCGGCACCGTCCCGGCCATCAAGCCTGCGGCAGAAGCCAGCCAGACCGGTCATATCGGCCTGCTGGCAACGCCCGGTACGATCCGGCGCGACTACACCCAGCGCCTGATCGAGGAATTCGCCGCCGACACGGAGATTGTGAAGCTGGGCAGCGTGGAGCTTGTCCGGCTGGCCGAGGCGTTTGCAGCCGGGGAGGAAGTCTCGATGGACGCTGTCGCGGCGGCGCAAGCCCCGCTCTTTGAGGGGCCAACCGGCGCGAAGATCGACACGGTCGTGCTCGCCTGCACCCATTTTCCGCTCCTGCGGGAGATGCTGGCAGACACCGCGCCACATCCTGTGCGCTATATTGACAGCGGGCAGGCGATTGCCCGCCAGACCCTGCGTGTTCTGGAGGATCGCGGCGCGGCGACCGGTCCGAAGGCGGCCTACATCACCAGCGAGCCCGCAGAGGAGCCCGGCACGATGCATGTGCTGAACCGGTTCGGCTACCGGCGGCCGGTCCCGGTGTCCACGCGCCGGAAGGGGACGACCTCGCCGGAAGTGGCATAGGCGCTCGCAAAGGGCGCATCGCAGACTTCGATCGTCTCGTAGCGGCCAAAACCGTTAAACCCGCTCGCCATGGCCGCGCCATAGGCTCCGAGGTTTCCGAACTCGATATAGTCGCCTTCTTCAAGGTCTGCCGGCAGCTTCATTGGCTCCGGGAAGGCATCGCTGGAATCGCAGGTCGGCCCGTAGACTGTGTACGCTGTTTCGGCACCGGTGTCCTTCAGGCGGCCATCGGGCCCCAGCACACGCATCGGATAAGCCCAGCGCTCATGCACCGCATCATAAAGCGCCCCATACCCCCCATCATTCAGGAAGACGCGGCCACCCTGGACGAGGTCGACGCGGGTGAGCAGGGACGCGCCCTCTGCGGCGATCGCCCGGCCGGGCTCGCACCAAAGGTCTGCATTCTCCAGCACCATCATCTCTTCGAACTCTTCGTGGATTGCGTCCATATAGGCGCTGAGCGGAGGCGGGGTCATGCCCGGATAGACGCTCGGAAAACCACCCCCAACATCCACAATGTCCACTGTGACACCAGCCTCGACGATCAGATGGGAAGCCTGCACCATAGCTTGCCGGAACGCGTTCGGGTCCATGCACTGGCTGCCGACATGGAACGAGATCCCAAGCTCGTCGGCATGCGCGCGGCAGGCCTGAAGCAGGCGTGGCACATCCTGATCGGTCGCACCGAACTTGCCCTCCAGAGGCAGGAGCGATCCCTCGCCGGAGACAGAGGTCCGCACGATCAGCTGAAGATCTTTGGCACCGCCGGTTTCCTCAAGAATTTTCTCCAGCT